>NZ_JBFUCI010000042.1:0-23607 GCF_056405335.1 Variovorax sp. P1_H12_2 | reverse complement strand
AGTCGTGACAGACGTACATCGTGGTTTCAGGCGGCAGGTCCAGAAGTCTGCGCATCGAGGCGTAGAGCTGGCGTGCGTCGCCACCAGGAAAGTCCGCACGCGCGCTGCCGACGTCGGGCATGAAGAGCGTGTCGCCGACGAAGACGGAGCCGTCCACCAGATAGGCCATGTCTGCCGGGGTGTGACCCGGCACCAGCAATGCGGTGGCCTCGACCGCGCCAATCTTGAAGACCTCGCCGTCCCTGAAGAGGTGGTCGAACTGGCTCCCGTCCGGCAAAAAGCCGCGCTCCAGGTTGTAGAGCTTCTTGAAGGTCGCCTGCACGGTACGGATGTTCTCGCCGATGGCGATGAGTCCACCGACCTGCGCCTGGACGTAGCGCGCGCCGGACAGGTGGTCGGCGTGCGCGTGGGTTTCCAGAATCCAATCGACCTGCAGGCCCTTTTCCCGGACATAGGTCAGCAGCCGGTCGGCGGAGGCCGTGCTCGTGTGTCCCGACTTGAAGTCGTAATCCAGCACCGGGTCGATGACCGCGGCCCGCTCCGTCGCATGGTCCCAGACGACGTAGGAGACCGTCCACGTATGGGGGTCGAAGAAGCCTTGGGTCGTCGTGCGGGTCGTCATGGAGTCCTCCGTGAGTGCGGCGTTCATTCAATTGACAGATATTATATTTCTCTACATAATATGTCAATCGATATTGAACGCCGTCCCCATGAAGCACCCTTCCCCCGTCATCGACCCCGAAGCCCTGCGCAGCGCCGCCGGCCAGGCGGTCGGCGCCCTCAAGGTGCTCGCCAATGAAGACCGTTTGCTCCTGCTGTGCCAGCTCTCGCAAGGCGAGATGTGTGTGAGCGACCTCGAGCAGACGCTGGGCATTCACCAGCCGACCCTTTCGCAGCAACTCGGGGTTCTTCGCAACGAAGCGGTGGTCCAAACGCGCCGCGAGGGCAAGAGCATCTTCTACAGCGTGGCCGACCCGTCGATGCTTGAAATCCTCGCGCTTCTCTACCGTCTCTACTGTCCAAAGGAAGAATGATGTCCATTGACTGGAACCACTTCACGCCGCTCGCCGCGCTGGCCGGTGGCGTGCTCATCGGCATCGCCGCGGCAATGTTCGCGTTGCTCAACGGGCGCATCGCGGGCATCAGCGGGGTGCTCGGAGGTCTGCTCAGGCCTTCTTCGGGCGACACGGCCTGGCGCGTCGCCTTTGTCCTTGGACTGGTCGGCGCGCCGCTGGTCTATCTGCTGTTCGCGGCGCTGCCCAAGCCACAGATCGACGCCGGGTATGGCGAGTTGATTCTGGCTGGGCTGCTCGTGGGGGCGGGTACGCGTTACGGCTCTGGTTGCACCAGCGGCCACGGTGTCTGCGGCCTCTCTCGCCTGTCGCCCCGCTCGCTCGTCGCCACGGCCGCCTTCATGGGCGCCGGCTTCGTCACGGTGTTCGTGACGCGTCATCTGCTCGGTATCTGAGGAGTCCTTCATGATTGCTTTCGCTTCGCTTCTCGCCGGCCTGGTCTTCGGCCTCGGCCTCATCGTGTCCGGCATGGCCAACCCGGCCAAGGTGCTCGGCTTCCTGGACCTCGCCGGCAGCTGGGATCCCTCCCTGGCCTTCGTGATGGCGGGAGCCATCGCAGTGGGCGCCGTCGCCTTCGCGGTGGCCAACCGTCGCGCGGCGTCCTTCCTCGGCGCCGAGATGCGACTGCCTTCAGCGCGCCACATCGACCGCCGCCTGGTCCTCGGCAGCGTGCTCTTCGGCATTGGCTGGGGCGTCGCGGGGTTCTGCCCCGGCCCGGCCCTCGTTTCCCTCGGAATGGGCGAAATCAAGGCGCTCGTCTTCGTGGCGGCGATGCTGGTAGGCATGGGCGCATTCGAGTTCTTCGAGCGCCGCAAGCGCGTGCCGGTGCCGCACGCTGCCTGAGTTCGGCAGATGACGAGCATGGCGACCTGGCTCGCGGCGCTGACCACGGTGGCCATCCTCGTGTCCTGCGAGGTTGCCCTTGCTTTCGGGCATCGCCGAAGGCCCGAACGCCTCGCGCGCACCGCGCACGCGATGCTGCGCGAGGAATGGTTCGCTGCCGTCTCGGCACAGAAGGGCTCGGAAATCCTGGCGGTACAGACGCTTCGCAACTCGCTGATGTCGGCCACGATGACCGCATCGACGGCTGCGCTGGCGTTGATGGGCACCGCAACCCTGGCCGCGCCCTCGCTGCATTCGGCCTTTGGTGACGCACCTGGGCTGCCGATGTTCACGGTGCGACTCGCGCTCGAGTTCGTTCTCATGTCGCTGCTGTTCGCCTCGCTCCTGTCGTCGGTCATGGCGGTGCGCTACTACAACCACGCCGGATTCATCAGCGCGATGCCGGTGGGCTCCGAGGCCCGCAATCGCTGGAGCGATGCGGGCCAGGCCTACGTGCGGCGAGCCGGCATCCTCTATAGCTGGGGACTCAGGCACCTGGTTCTGGTTGCACCCATCCTGGCTTCCATCGTTCATCCGGCAGCAGGCCCTGTTGCAGCCCTCGGTGTCGTCGCGGTGCTGGTCAGCTTCGACCGCTTCGGGAGCACGGACGAACCCACTCGTCCCGTAGGCAGAGTTTCAATTTCGCGACCTGCGCGCGAAAGCGGCGACAGAAATTGACGACGAGGGCGGCACGCGCGATGCGCAATCGCGGCTCGGCCACACGATTGAAGGCATGACCGCGAATTACATCCGCCACAAGGTGGGAAAGAAGGTACGCCCGCTTAGATGAATCGAAGGTTTGCGGAAGTGTGTTCCGCAAAGTGCCTAATTCAATAGCAAAGTGCGCTACAAAAAAAAAGAGCGCTCCACCCTTACGGGGAGCGCTCTGAGGCTTGGTAGGACGTACAAGATTCGAACTTGTGACCAACGGATTAAAAGTCCGCTGCTCTACCAACTGAGCTAACGTCCCAAGACCAAAATTCTTCAAATTCTCTTCTGCTTCTTTCAACCGGCATCGAGTCCGGCAAAGCCCGAAATTATAGCGTGACTTTGCGAGCAATCCGGTCCAAAAGCCAGCCCGCCGCACATTGTCCGAAGGTTGCGGTCACGCTCACCACCGAACCGTAGCCGTGGCAATTGAGCGATCCATCGCCCTCGACCGCGCAGGAGGCATCCGGCGGCGCCACGCTCTCGCGGCTGAAGACGCAGGCGACGCCGATCTTGCGGCCTTCGCGCGGCGCACCGTGCTCCTTGCGCAGACGCTGGCGCAGTTGCGCCAGCAGCGGATCGTGGGTCACCAATGCGAGGTCGTCGATCTCGACCCGGTGCGCCAGGCGTTTCCCCCCGGCCGCACCCACGGTGACGAAATCGGTGCCGGTTTCGCGCGCCCAGGCAGCCATCGCCAGTTTGGCCTTGACCTGGTCACAGGCATCGATCACGGCCGTCACCGGACCGTTCGCTTCCTGCGCCGCGGCCAGCAAGGCCTGCCAGTTGCCGGGCTCGACGAATTCGTCGAGCGCCAGCACCCGGCATGCGGGGTTGATCTGCGCAATGCGATCACGCATTGCCTCCACCTTGGCCTGGCCCACGGTCGCGTCGAGCGCATGGATCTGGCGGTTGATGTTGGATTCGGCGATGTGATCGAGATCGATCAGGGTGAGCCGCCCTGCCCCGCTGCGAGCCAGCGCCTCGACCGCCCACGAACCGACGCCGCCGATGCCGGCGACCAGCACGTGCGCATCGCGAATGGCCGCCGCACCCGCCACGCCATAGAGGCGCTCAAGGCCGCCGAAACGGCGGGCCAGGTCGGCGTCGTCCGCGGCGACGACGGTGCTCGCGGTCGTCACGTCCCTAGCGCAAGCGCGAGAGCCGCTCGCGGCCGGCCTGTGCCGCTTCCGATTGCGGATAGGCCTTGGTGAGGTCCTCGAGCGTGCGCTTCGCCGCGCGCGTGTCCTTCAGCTCGATCTGGCAATTCGCGATCGACAACACGGCTTCGGGCGCCTTCGCATGGTCGGGCGCCAGCGACAGCATGGAGCGGAAGTTGGCAATGGCCTCGTTGTAGTTGCGGGTCGCGTACTGCGCGTTGCCGAGCCAGAACAGCGCCGAAGCGTTGTAGCCGCTCTGCGGATAGCGTTTGACGAAGTCGGCGAAAGCGGTCTGTGCCTGCGCGAACTGCCCGGCGCGGAAGATGCCGAGCGCGGCGTCGAAGTCGGCCTTCTCCTTGGGATCGGCATTGAATTCGCGGCCGTCGACAGCGACCTTGGAAGGCTCGTTCTTCCTGCCCCGGTCGTCGGCATCGGTCTGCCGCTGCTGGAGATCGGTGACGGTCTTCGTGAGCTGCTCGTTCTGGCCGGTCATGCGCGCCAGGTCGCCGCGCATCTGCTCGATCTGGTTCTGCAGATCGAGCATGCTGCGCCGCAGTTGCGCGCTTTCCTCGCTCTGCCGCTGCTCCGACTGCGAGCGCATGGTCTCGACCCGCTGGCGCAGGTCGAGGATCGCGCGCCGCGCCTCGTCGTCCTCGAACAGTGCCGCCTGCGCACCGAGCGAGGTGCACAGAAAGGCGGATGCGAGGGCCACGCCCCGCAATGAAAGGCCGCGCATCATCAACGGTAGGTGATCTCGGCGCGGCGGTTTTGCGCCCAGGCATCTTCACCGCTGCCTTGCGCCGCCGGTTTTTCCTTGCCGAAGCTCACGGCCTCGATCTGGGCATCGTTGACGCCGACCAGGACCAGCGCCCGGCGCACGGCTTCGGAGCGCTTCTGGCCCAGCGCCAGGTTGTACTCGCGGCCGCCGCGTTCGTCGGTGTGGCCTTCGATGGACACGCGACGGTTCGGGTTGGCCTTGAGGAAGCGACCATGGCCGTCGATCAACTGCTGGAACTCGGGCTTGACCGTATAGCTGTCGAAGTCGAAATAGATGATCCGTGCCACGCCGACCGGGCCTTGCGCGTTCTGCGCGTTGGGATCGATGGTCACCGGCGCCACGCCGCTGGCGGCCCCGCCCGAGCCCTGGCCTGCGCCACGGTCGACCACCGGCGCTTCGTTCAGCTTGGTGCCCGACGAGCAGCCAGCGATCAGCGCCACGATGGCCAACGAATAAATCGTACGTTTCAACATTTTTTCGAACTCCTCAAGTTAATCATTGCTTTTGAAACGGACCCCAGTCCGGTTCCCTGATGTCTCCTGCCTGCCCCGCCAGTCGCGCCTTGATCTTGCCGTCGAGCGTCGTGGTCATCAGGGCCTCGCGCCCCTGGAGCTTGGTGGCGTAGACGATCAGTTTGCTGTTCGGTGCAAAGCTGGGATTCTCGTCGGCCGTGGTGTCGGTGATCGCCTGCACATTGCCGGTGGCCAACTCCATCACGTGGAGTTTGAAGCCCCCGCCCACGCGCGAGATATAGGCCAGCCAGCGGCCATCGCCGCTGACCGACGGAGAAATGTTGTAGGCGCCGCTGAAGGTCACCCGGGCCGGGTTCCCGCCGCTGGCGCCCATCTTGTAGATCTGCGGCGCACCGCCGCGGTCGCTGACGAAATAGATCGTGCTGCCGTCGGCCGAATAGACCGGCTCGGTGTCGATGCTGTTGCTTTGCGTGAGCCGGCGCGGTTCTCCGCCGCCGGACGAGATGGTGTAGAGCTGCGAGCCACCGTCGCGGCTCAGCGTGACGGCCAGCGTGCCGCCGTCCGGGGCCCAGGCCGGGGCGCTGTTGGAGCCGCGGAAGTTCGCCACCAGGCGCCGCTGGCCGCTGGCCACGTTGTGCACGTAGACCACCGGCTTGCGCGATTCGAAGGACACATAGGCCAACTGGCTGCCGTTGGACGACCAGGACGGCGAGATGATCGGCTCCGGACTGGCGAGCGCGGCTTGCGCGTTCTCGCCATCGGCATCGGCCACCCACAGCGTGTAGCGGCTGCCGCCCTTGGTGACGTAGGCGATGCGGGTCGAGAAGATGCCCTTCTCACCCGTCAGCTTTTCGTAGATGTAGTCGGCGATGCGGTGCGAGGCCAGCCGCAGGTCGCCCTGCGGGACGGTGTAGCTCTGGCCGCCCAGGTCCTGCCCGCGGACCACGTCCCAAAGGCGGAAACGGACGTCGAAGCGGCCGTCGGCCAGCCGCGTCACGCTGCCCACTGCGAGCGAATCGGCGGTGCGCTGGCGCCACAGGCTCAGGTCGGGCCGCGAGCTCTCGTCGAGCGACTGGCCGGAGGCATCGACGCCGCGGAACTGTCCGCTGCGCTCGAGGTCGGCCTGCACGATGGCGGAGATCTTCTGCGGCGACGACTCCTCGCCCCGGAACGGAGCGATCGCGATCGGCAGTTGCGTCACCCCGACACCCGACACCTCGACCCGGAACTGGGCCAGCGCGGGAAGTACGGGGGTGGCGGCAAGGGCCGCAATCAAGGCGCGGCGAGCGAAGAACGATGAAGAAGGGGTTGGGGAGAGGTCTTGCAACGGCTTTTTCATGCAATTCGGAGAGGTTTCCGAAGATTAAGTTTCTTGTCTCGGACAAAACAGCTGACATGGTACATGTTGCGATGGCCGGGAGGTCACAAAACGTGTATGACCCGGCCCGGTCCTACAAGGAGCACGCCCGTAGAATGCGCCGCCATGCAGCCCTCCACCGCCACCGACATGGTGCGCCTCCCCCTGACCCGACGACTCGCGCGCCTGATGACCTGGTTCGGCAGTTCGCGCCGCTGGTGGGCGCTGGGCATCGCGACCGCGGCGGTCGCCGCGCTCACCGAGCCCCTGCTGGCCGCGATGCTCAAGCCGCTGTTCGATCGCGGCTTCACGCGCGGACAGCTGGCGCTGTGGATCGTGCCGGTGGCGATCATCCTGCTCTTCCTGGTGCGCGGCGTGGCGCAGTTCATTTCTCAATATGCCCTGGCGCGCATCGCCAATGAAGGCATGCAGGGACTGCGRCGCATGCTGTTCCAGCGCCTGCTCGAAGCGGAACTCGCCCTCTTTTCGCGTCAGTCGGCCAGCACCCTGTCGAACACGGTGGTCTACGAGGTGCAGACCGGCGCCATGYTGCTGGTGCAGGCGCTGCTGAGCCTGTCGCGCGATGGCTTCGTGACGGTGGCGCTGCTGTTCTACCTGGTCTACCTGAACTGGAAGCTCACGCTGATCGTCGGCGTGATGGTGCCGGGCGTGGCCTGGATCATGAAGGTGCTGTCCAAGCGGCTCTACCACCTGACGCGCCTCGGGCAGCATGCCACCGACGAACTGGCCTACGTGGTCGAGGAGAACGTGCTCGCCCACAGGATGGTGCGCCTGCATCGCGCCGAAGCCAGCCAGAGCGAGCGCTTCGAGCGCCTGAGCCACAGCCTCAATCGGCTGGCCGTGAAATCGACCATCGCTCAGGCCGCGATGACGCCGCTCACGCAGCTCTTTGCCGCCTTCGCGCTGTCGATCGTCGTGATGATCGCGCTCTGGCAGGCCGGGGAGAAGGGGCTGACGGTCGGCGGCTTCATCTCGTACGTGACGGCGATGCTGATGCTGATCGCGCCGATCCGGCGCCTCGCCGACATGGCCAATCCGATCACGCGCGGGCTGGCCGCGCTCGAGCGCGGCCTGGCGCTGATCGACGAGGTTCCCTCGGAAACGCAGGGCCGGTTCGTGCTCGAACGCGCAGCCGGCCACATCGAGCTGCGGCGCGTCTGCGTCAACTACCGCGGCGACGACGAGGCACGCGCGCTCGACGGCGTCAGCCTGGCGATCGAGCCCGGCGAGGTGATCGCCTTCGTCGGCCCCTCGGGCTCCGGGAAAACGACGCTGGTCAACCTGCTGCCGCGCTTCGTGCTGCCGAGCGCCGGCGAAGTACTGCTCGATGGCCACGAGGTCGGCGAATGGCAGCTGGCCAGCCTGCGCGCGCAGTTCGCGATGGTCAGCCAGGACGTGGTGATGCTCAACGACAGCCTGGCAGCGAACGTCGCGCTCGGCGCCGCGATCGACCGCGACCGCGTGCTCGAATGCGTTGCTGCCGCCAATCTCTCCGTCCACGTGGAAGGCCTGCCGCAGGGCATCGACACCGTGCTGGGCCACAACGCGACGCAGTTGTCGGGCGGCCAGCGGCAGCGCCTGGCGATCGCCCGTGCGCTCTACAAGAACGCACCGATCCTGCTGCTCGACGAAGCCACGTCGGCGCTCGACACCGAATCCGAGCGGCTGGTGCAGGAGGCGCTGCAGCGCCTCATGCAGGGCCGCACCACGCTGATCGTGGCCCACCGCCTCTCGACCATCCAGCATGCCGACCGCATCGTCGTGATGGAGCACGGCCGCATCGCCGAGCACGGCACGCACGAACAGTTGATGGCGCTCGACGGCCTCTACGCGCGGCTGCAGACCAACGCCATCCGCACCACCCCTCCCGGACAAGCCGCGACCCTCTGACCGCGGCCGGCGCAGCCAGGCCCGTGGGTGAAACACCGCGGAACCGGCTTCGCCGGGCCGCTGGTGTTGCCCCCGGTCGGGGGTGGGCGGCTACACGCCGTGAGCCAACCTGGGGGCGAGCTAAAGCAGCACGATGTCGTACTGGCCTTGTCCCATCGCGGGCTCGGCCTGAAGCGAGATCGGCTTGCCGATGAAATCGCTCAAGCCCGCCAGGTGCTGGCTCTCCTCGTCGAGGAACAGTTCGATCACCTGCGGCGACGAGACGATGCGAAACTCGCGCGGCGTGAACTGGCGCGCCTCGCGCAGGATCTCGCGCAGCACGTCGTAAGCCACGCTGCGCGCGGTCTTCACGATGCCTTGGCCGTTGCAGGCCACGCACGGCTCGCACAGCATGTGGGCCAGCGATTCGCGCGTGCGCTTGCGCGTCATCTCGACCAGCCCCAGTTGCGAGAAGCCGCCCGCAGTGGTCTTCACGCGGTCGCGCGCGAGCTGCTTGCGGAACTCCGCCAGCACCTGCTCGCGATGGTCGTCGCGGGCCATGTCGATGAAGTCGACGATCACGATGCCGCCCAGGTTGCGCAGCCGCAGCTGCCGCGCGATGGCCTGCGCCGCCTCCAGGTTGGTCTTGAAGATGGTGTCGTCGAAATTGCGCGCGCCGACGAAGCCGCCGGTGTTGACGTCGACCGTGGTCAGCGCCTCGGTCTGGTCGACCACCAGGTAGCCGCCGGACTTCAGGTCGACCCGGCGGCCCAGCGCCTTGGCGATCTCCTCGTCGATCGAATAGAGGTCGAAGATCGGCCGCTCGCCCTTGTACAGCTGCAGCTTGCCGGCCGCCTGCGGCATGAACTCGAGACCGAACTTGAGCAGCGACTCGAACTGCTCGCGCGAATCGATGCGGATCGTCTGCGTGTCCTCGCTGGTCATGTCGCGCAGCACGCGCTGCAGCAGGCTCAGGTCCTGGTGCAGCAGCGACATCGGCGGCATCCGCACTGACAGCTCGCGGATGCGGGTCCAGGTCTTGCGCAGGTAGGCGATATCCTCGGCCAGCTCGGCGTCGCTCGAATCCTCGCCGTTGGTGCGCAGGATGAAGCCGCCGGTGTTGGCGGGCACCACGCCACCGCTGTCGGCCGCGGCCGCCGCCTCGATCAGCAGCTGCATGCGGCTGCGCAGCGCATCGCGCAGGTCGGGCGGGATCTTCTGCGAGACACCGATGTGGTTGTCCTGCGGCAGGAAGACCAGCAGCCGCCCGGCGATGCTGATCTGGGTCGACAGGCGCGCGCCCTTGGTGCCGATCGGGTCCTTGATCACCTGCACCAGCAGGGACTGGCCCTCGAACACCTGTTTCTCGATCGGCACCATGGCGCCGCCGTTGCGATGATCGCGCTCGGGCGTCGGGGTACTCGGCCGCGAGCCCGGGGTGAACGGTGCCACGATGTCGGCCACGTGCAGGAAGGCGGTGCGGTCCAGGCCGATGTCGATGAAGGCCGACTGCATGCCCGGCAGCACGCGCGACACCTTGCCCAGGTAGACGTTGCCGACCAGACCGCGCTCGAGCGTGCGCTCCACGTGGAGCTCCTGCACGGCGCCGTGCTCGACCAGGGCGACGCGGGTCTCCTGGGGGGACCAGTTGATCAGGATGTCTTGCATGTTTTTCTAGGTCTCGAAGCCGGCCTGGCGCAGCAACTCGGCAGTCTCGAACATCGGGAGGCCCATGATGCCCGAATGCGAGCCGCTGATGTGTTCGATGAAGGCCGCGGCCCGCCCCTGGATCGCATAGGCGCCGGCCTTGCCGAGCGGCTCGCCGCTGGCGACATAGGCGGCGACCTGCGGCGCGGCGAGCGCGGCAAAGCGCACGTGCGAGACGTTGAGCGCGGCCTGCCGCCGGCCGCCATGCTGCAGCGCGATCGCGGTCATGACGCGGTGGGTCCGGCCCGACAGCAGCTGGAGCATGCGAACGGCATCGGGGCCATCCTCCGGTTTGCCGAGGATCGTGCGGCCGATCGCCACGGTGGTGTCGGCGCAAAGGATCGGAGCCGGCGGCAGGCCGCGGCGCTCGTGCCGCGCCACGGCGGCATCGAGCTTCAGCGCCGTGACCCGCTGCACGTAGGCCGTCGGCGATTCGCCGGGCAGCACGGCTTCGAGCGACTCGGCGTCTTCGTCGGCCGCGGCCAGCAGCAACTCATGGCGCACGCCGATCTGCGCCAGCAATTGCGCCCGGCGCGGGCTCTGCGACGCCAGGTAAATGAACGACGCGGTCATTCGGCAACCTCCGTGCTGCGCACTGCGGTGCGAGCTTGCTTGGGGCGGCCCGGCGCGGCGCTCATTCGGCAACCTCCGTGCTGCGCACTGCGGTGCGAGCTTGCTTGGGGCGGCCCGGCGCGGCGCTCATTCGCGGTGGTACGGGTGGCCGGCGTTGACCGACCACGCGCGATACAGCTGCTCGACGAGCAGCACGCGCGCCATCGCATGCGGCAGCGTGAGGTCGGACAGCCGGATGCGCTCGTGCGCAGCCGCCTTGAATGCAGGGTCGAGGCCATCGGGCCCGCCGATCACCAGCGCGACGTCATCGCCCTCGCCTTGCCAGGCCTGCAGACGGGCTGCGAGCGCCTTGGTGGTCAGCGCGGTGCCGCGCTCGTCGAGGGCGACGATGCGCATGCCCTTGGCGATCGCGCCCTCGATGCGCTCACGCTCGGCCGCATAGAGGGTTTCGAGGGTCTTGGAGCCGCGCGGCTCGGTCTTGACCGCGCGCAGTTCGAGCTTGAGCTCGGGCGGAAAGCGCTTGGCGTAGTCGTCCCAGGCGGTCTGCGCCCAGTCGGGCATGCGCTGCCCGACCGCGACCACCAGCAGTTTCATGACCTCGGCGAGGTCRTCTTGCGTGCGGCCTTCTTCGCTGCGGGAGCGGCCTTCTTCGCGGCCGCCTTCTTGGCCGGCGCCTTGTTGACCACCATGGTCTTCACGGGCGTCTTGGCCCCAGCGGTCTTGCGCGCTGCGGGCTTCCTGGCCGCCGGCTTCTGCTTCTCGAGCTTGGCGGCCTGCTCGGCGGAGCGGATGGCCGTCTTGGCCGCGCTGGAGCGGCGCAGCGACGTGCTGACCTTCTTCGCGGCAGGCGCCTTCTCTTCCGAGGCCTGGGGGGCGGCCGGCTTGACGGCACCGAGCTTGGTCCGCACCGGCTTGTCGCCCCAGATCTCCTCGAGGTGGTAGTAGCGGCGGATGGCCGGCTGCATGATGTGCGCCACGGCCGCGCCGCAGTCCACGATGATCCACTCGCCGTTGGCCTCGCCTTCCACCCGCGGCTTGTTGAAGCCGGCGTCGCGCACCGCATCGCGCACGCTGGCGGCCAGCGCCTTGGTCTGGCGGTTGGAGGTGCCCGAGGCGACGATCACGCGCTCGAACAGCGGGGAGAGATGTTCTGTGTCGAAGACCTGGATGTCCTGCGCCTTGACGTCCTCGAGGCCGTCGATGATGGCCCGCTGGAGTTTCTGGGTGTCTTTTTTGGCGGCGGCTTCAGTGGTCATCAGGCGGATCGGTAGAGATGGTGTTTGTCAATATAGCGTGCAACCGCCGGCGGAACCAGACCATCGAGCCCAACGGCACGCACAGCGCGCGCCCGGATGTCGGTCGCGCTGGTGTCCATGGGCTGGAGATCGAGGGGTTCGAAACGCGCGCCGGGCGGGAGAAATGGCAGGACTGAAGGGTCGAAACGACCGCTGGCCCCCGTGGCTGCTTCGCGATTTGCTACGGAAATTATAGCAATCGAAAATATCTCCTCCCAGCCGTGCCAGCGCGGCAGCGACAGGGCCTGGTCGGCGCCCATGATCAGCACCAGCTGGGCCGAAGGCTGTTCCCGCTGCAATTCGCGCAGGGTGTCGAGCGTGTAGGTCGGTCCGGGGCGCAGGATCTCGCGGGCATCGACCATGACGCGGGCGATCCCGTCGAAGGCCAGCCGCGCCATTGCGAGGCGGTCCTCGGCGGCACTCAGCGCCCGGTCCTTGTGCCAGGCCTGCCCGGTCGGAAAGATGCGCAGTTCGGCCAGGCCCAACTGCGCCAGGGCGGCCTGCACCAGGGCCACGTGCGCGTTGTGGGGCGGGTCGAAAGCGCCGCCGAACACACCGACGCGCGGGCGGCTCAGAGCCATTCGCGCCGCACGATGAAGTCGCTGTACAGCGCCGCCTCGGGGCTACCCGGCTCGGGCCGCTGGCGGTAGGCCCAGCTGGCCAGCGGCGGCATCGACAGCAGGATCGATTCGGTGCGCCCACCCGACTGCAGGCCGAAGTGCGTGCCGCGGTCCCACACCAGGTTGAATTCGACATAGCGGCCGCGCCGGTAGAGCTGAAAGGCACGCTCGCGCTCGCCATGGGGCGTGTCGCGCCGCCGTTCGACGATCGGCAGGTAGGCCGGCAGGAAGGCATCGCCGACCGAGCGCAGCATGGCGAAGCTCTGCTCGAAGCCCGGCTCGGAGAAGTCGTCGAAGAAGATGCCGCCGACGCCGCGCTGCTCGTTGCGGTGCTTCAGCGTGAAGTAGTCGTCGCACCAGGTCTTGAAGCGCGGGTACTTGTCCTCGCCGAAGGGGGCCAGCGCGTCGCGGCAGCTGCGGTGGAAATGGACCGCATCCTCCTCGAAACCGTAACAGGGCGTCAGATCCATGCCGCCGCCGAACCAGCAGACGGGCGCCGCGTCCTGCGGCAGCGCGGCCAGCATCCGCACGTTCATGTGGACGATCGGCACATAGGGATTGCGCGGATGGAACACCAGGGACACACCCATCGCCTCGAAGGGCGCGCCGGCCAGCTCGGGCCGGTGCTGGGTCGCCGAGGGCGGCAGCCGTGGCCCGCGCACCTGCGAGAAGCCGCAGCCCGCGCGCTCGAACAAGGCGCCGCCTTCGAGGATGCAGGTCAGGCCGCTGCCCTGCAGCGGCTCGCCGGGCTCCTTCTGCCAGGCGTCGCGAACGCAGCGTCCGCCGTCGGCGGTCTCGATCGCGGCCACGATGCGCTGCTGCAGGCCGCGCAGATAGTCCGCCACCGCCTCCGGCCGGGTGTCGAGGGTGCCTTGCATCGGGCCTGCAGCCATCAAGCCTGCGGCGAGCGCGCGTGGACCGCGCGGTGGCCGATGTCCTTGCGGTACTGGGCGCCGTCGAACTGGATCCGCGCCGCGACCGCGTAGGCGCGCTGCTGAGCCAGCTTGACGCTGTCGGCCAGCACGGTCACGCAGAGCACGCGCCCGCCGCTGGTGGCGAGCTCGCCGCTGTCGAGCGTGGTGCCGGCATGGAACACGACGGCATCGGGCGCCTCGGGCGGAATGCCCGTGATGCGGTCGCCCTTGCGCGGCGACAGCGGATAGCCGTGCGCGGCCATCACGATGCCCAGGGCGACGCGCCGGTCCCACTCGAGTTCGACCTGGTCGAGCGTGCCGTCGGTCGCATGCCAGAAGACCTCGAACAGGTCGGACTTGAGCCGCAGCATGATCGGCTGCGTCTCGGGGTCGCCCATGCGGCAGTTGAACTCGAGCGTCTTGGGATGCCCCTTGCCGTCGATCATCAGGCCGGCGTACAGGAAGCCGGTGTACGGGATGCCGTCCTTCTCCATGCCGCGGATGGTCGGCAGGATGATTTCGCGCATCGCGCGCGCATGCACCTCGGCGGTCACCACCGGCGCCGGGGAGTAGGCGCCCATGCCGCCGGTGTTCGGCCCCTGATCGCCATCCAGCAGGCGCTTGTGGTCCTGGCTGGTGGCCAGCGCGGTCACGTTCTTGCCGTCGCACAGCACGATGAAACTGGCTTCTTCGCCCTGCAGGAACTCCTCGATCACCACGCGCGCGCCGCCCTCGTTGTGGGAGACGCCGAACTTGTTGTCCAGCAGCATGAAGTCGATCGCTTCGTGCGCCTCGGCCAGCGTGGTCGCGACCACCACGCCCTTGCCGGCCGCCAGGCCGTCGGCCTTGACCACGATCGGCGCGCCCCTGGCGTCGACATAGGCATGCGCCGCCGCCGCGTCGGTGAAGGCCTCGTACTCGGCGGTCGGGATGGCGTGCCGCTTCATGAAGGCCTTGGAGAAGGCCTTGGAACTCTCGAGCTGCGCCGCCGCCTGGGTCGGCCCGAAGATGCGCAGGCCGTGGGCGCGGAACTCGTCGACCACGCCGGCGGCCAGCGGCGCCTCCGGGCCGACCACGGTCAGCCCGATCTTTTCCTTCTGGGCCCAGGCGCGCAGGTCTGCGGGCGCCGTGATGTCCACGCATTCGTAACGGGTGTCCGAGCGCGTGCCGCCGTTGCCGGGCGCCACGTAGACCCGGCTGACCCGGTCCGACTGCGCCAGTCGCCACGCCAGGGCGTGCTCGCGGCCGCCGCCTCCAATCACCAGTACCTTCATTCGCGGGCTTTCGTTCGCCGGGCCGTCATTCGGACAGCGCGGCGTTGTGATAGACATCCTGCACGTCGTCCAGGTCTTCCAGGACGTCGAGCAGCTTCTGCATGCGGGCGGCTTCCTCGCCGGCGAGTTCGATCGTGTTCTCGGCCCGCATCGTGACCTCGGCGATCTCGGGCTTGAGGCCGGCCGCCTCGAGCGCGTTCTTGACGGCTTCAAAATCGCCGACCGCGGTCAGTACCTCGATCGCGCCGTCGTCGTCGCTGACGACGTCTTCGGCACCGGCCTCGAGCGCCACTTCCATCACCTTGTCCTCGCTGGTGCCGGGCCCGAACACGAGCTGGCCGCAGTGCTTGAACTGGAACGCCACCGAGCCTTCGGTGCCCATGTTGCCGCCGTGCTTCGAAAAGGCATGGCGCACCTCGGCGACCGTGCGCACGCGGTTGTCGGTCATGGTGTCGACGATGATCGCGGCGCCGCCGATGCCGTAGCCCTCGTAGCGGATTTCCTCGTAGTTGACGCCCTCGAGGTTGCCGGTGGCCTTGTCGATGTTGCGCTTGATCGTGTCGATCGGCAGGTTGACCGCCTTGGCCTTCTCGACCGCCAGGCGAAGCCGCGGGTTGGCGCCGAGGTCGCCGCCGCCGGTGCGTGCGGCGACCATGATTTCACGGATGGCGCGGGTCCAGAGCTTGCCGCGTTTCTCGTCCTGACGGCCCTTCCGGTGCTGAATATTCGCCCATTTGCTGTGTCCGGCCATGGCTCTATCTCTCGCAATCTTGTGTTTTCAAACCAGACAGCGAGTTTACTGTCCGGCGGCCGCCGCTGCCTGTCCCGGACTCCAGGAGCGCCGATGCCTTTTTGGGATAATCCTCCGCTGATGCGCCCACCGCGCGAACCACTTCCCCACCCACGCGCATGAACATCCCCCCGCCGATTGCTGAATCCGCTCCGCCCCTGCAGGACAGCTGCGATGTGCTCGTGATCGGCGGCGGTCCGGCCGGCGCCACCGCCGCTGCCCTGCTGGCACGGCAAGGACGCCGGGTCGTCATGCTCGAGAAGGCGCACCATCCGCGCTTCCACATCGGCGAATCGCTGCTGCCGGCCAATGTCGCGCTGTTCGACAAGCTCGGGCTGCGCGACGACCTCGAGCGCATCGGCATGCCCAAGTGGGGCGTCGAATTCGTCTCACCCGACCACGAGCACGCCGCCAGGCTCGAGTTCTCCGAGGCCTGGGACAAGACCATGCCCTACGCCTGGCAGGTGCGGCGCTCCGAGATGGACGAGATCCTGTTCCGACATGCTGCGGCCCAGGGCGCCGAGGCGCTGGAAGGCTGCCGCGTGCGCGAGGTCAGCTTCGACGCCGATGGCGCCGATGTGCAGGCGGTGCAGGACGACGGTACCCGGCGCCACTGGCGCACGCGCTTCGTCATCGACGCCTCGGGCCGCGACACCTTCCTGTCCAGCAAGCTCAAGGCCAAGCAGAAGAACCCCAAGCACAACAGTTCGGCGCTGTTCGGCCACTTCACCAATGCCGAGCGGGCGCCGGGCAAGCTCGAAGGCAACATCACGATTCTCTGGTTCCAGCACGGCTGGTTCTGGTACATCCCGCTGGCCGACGGCAGCACCAGCGTCGGCGCCGTCTGCTGGCCCTATTACCTCAAGTCGCGCAAGAAACCGCTGAAGGAATTCTTCGCCGACACCCTGGCCCTGTGCGAGCCGCTCATGCAGCGCCTGAAAGACGCCACGCTGATCGACGACGCGGTCTATGCCACCGGCAACTACTCCTACACCAGCACCCATTGCAGCGGCGAGCGCTACCTGATGCTGGGCGACGCCTACGCATTCATCGACCCGGTTTTCTCCTCGGGCGTGTACCTGGCGATGCACAGCGCGTTCGTCGGCGCCGAGGTGGTCGCCGCCACCCTCGACCATCCGGCCCAGGCCGCGGCCGAGCGGCGCCGCTTCGAGGCGGAGATGCGCAAGGGGCCGCGCGAATTCTCCTGGTTCATCTTCCGCGTGACCAACCCGACGATGCGCGAATTCTTCATGTATCCCTCGAACCCCTTGCGCGTCAAGGAAGCGCTGATGTCGCTGCTCGCCGGCGACATCTACGGCAAGACGCCCATCTGGCGCTCGCTGCGGGTGCTGAAGGCCATTTACTTCGCGGTCAGCGCCGCCCATCCGCGCCGCACCTGGGAGGCCTGGCGGCGGCGGCGGCGCAACATCCGCGACCTCGGGCCGCTGGCCGGCGAAAACATCGTCGAGGCCCAGCGATGACCGCACGCCTTCCCCTCGACGCGCCGCCCCTGCGCGTGCAGCGCCTCAGCCTCGCAGACAGCCTGGGCCTCGCCGGCAGCCGCCCCTCGCCTTTCGGCGCGCTCGGCTATGGCACCCCCGACGGCCTGGCCTGGATGCCGACCGTGAATGCGCGGGTGCTGTCCGGCGGCGCCCCGATGGCCGATGTCTGGCACGCCGGCGAGCACATCGAGTCCGGCACCACGGGCGTGGTGCGCTGGCGCAGCGACGGCCACTGGATGCTCGGCGCCATCGACCTCGACGAAAGCGTCGAACGCGCCGGCGTCGCGGCACTGTCGGAACGCGCATACCGCGATCTCTTCGCCGCGCTGGACGAAACCGGCTGCACCCATCTGCTGCGAATCTGGAACTACCTGCCGCAGATCAACGGCGATGGCGGCGGGCTCGAACGCTACCGCCAGTTCAACGCCGGCCGGCAGCAGGCCTTCGTCGACGCCGGCCAGGCCGCCTTCGACGGCGCCCCGGCCGCCTGCGCGCTYGGCATCCACCAGGGCGCGCTCAGCATCCGCTTCCTGGCCGGCCGCACCGCCCCGCTCGCGGTCGAGAACCCACGGCAGGTCTCTGCCTACCGCTACCCGCCGAGCTACGGCCCACGCGCGCCGACCTTCTCGCGCGCTGCGCTGGCCGAGATCGGCGGCGGCGACATCGCGCTCTTCATCTCGGGCACCGCCAGCATCGTCGGCCACGAGACCGTGCATGTGGGCGAATTGCTGCCGCAGGTGCAGGAAACGCTGCACAATCTCGCGGCGGTGATCGCGGCGGCCAACGCGCGCACCAGCGCCACCTTCGATCTGGCGGCACTGGACTGCGTGGTGTACGTGCGCCATGCCGCCGACGCCCCCCAGGTGCGCCGGGCGCTCGAGGAGGCGCTGGGCCCGCAGGCGCACATGGTGAGCCACGCGGTCTACCTCGAAGCCGACATTTGCCGCCAGGACCTGCTGGTGGAAATCGAGGCCCATTCGGTTGCACGCGGCGCACTGCGCGCCTGACGGTCCGGGCGTCCCATGAACCGGCTGCTTCGCCTGGGACGCTCGATTCTGTTCGCGCTGCCGCTGTACGCGCTGCTGGCGCTGCTCGGCGCCATCTCGCTGGCCTGGAACCTGGTCGCGATGCTGCTCTACCCGTTGCTGCCGCCGGCCACCGGGCGGGCGCTCGGCCGCAGCGTCATCGCGCGCGCCTACCGCTTCTTCTGGGCCGTCGCCTCGTTCAGCGGCATGATGCGCATCGACGCCGACTGCCTCGATGCCCTGCGCGACGAGCGCGGGCTGATCTTCGTGGCCAACCATCCGACCATGCTCGATGCCCTTCTGCTGGTGGCGCGCCTGCCGCGCAGCGCCTGCATCATGAAGGCCGACCTGATGCGCAACATCTTCCTGGGCGCCGGCGCCCGGCTGGCGCGCTACATCCGCAACGACTCGGCTCGCACCATGGTGCGGCTCGCCGTCGACGACCTCAGGAACGGCGGCCAGCTGGTGATCTTCCCGGAGGGCACGCGCACCGTGACGCCGCCGCTCAACAGCTTCCGGCCCGGCATCACGCTGATCGCCAAGCTGGCGCAAGCGCCGATCCAGACCGTCTTCATCGACACCGATTCGCCCTACCTCGGCAAGGGCTGGCCCTTGTGGCGCGTGCCGCCGCTGCCGATCGTCTTCAGGCTCAGCCTGGGCCAGCGCTTCGCGCCGTCGCAGGACAGCAATGCGCTGCTGCAGCAGATCGAACACTACTTCCGCCAATCCATGGAACAGCGCGCCCCCGACGCGCAGCCCGCATGCCAGACGTCTCGCGCACCCACCTTGTCCTGATCCCGAGCTACAACACAGGAGAACGCCTGTTCTCCACGGTCAAGGCGGCACGCGCGCAATGGAACCCGGTGTGGGTGGTGGTGGACGGCAGCACCGACGGCACCGGCAAGCGCTTGCAGCAGATGGCCGAGCAAGACGCCGGGCTGCAGGTCTGGCTGCTGCCCCACAACCAGGGCAAGGGCGCAGCGGTGCTGCACGGGCTGCGCGCCGCACAACAGGCCGGCTACACCCATGCGCTGACGATGGACTCCGATGGGCAGCATCCGGCCGACCTGATCCCGGCCTTCATGCAGGCCTCGCGGGCGCGCCCCGACACCATGGTGCTGGGCCGCCCCGTCTTCGATGCCAGCGCCCCGCTGCTGCGCGTGCGCGGCCGCCGCGTCTCCAACGGCTGGACCCAGCTCGAAACCCTGTTCGCGGGCGTCGGCGATTCGCTCTACGGCTTTCGCGTGTACCCGGTGGCCGACCTGATCGCGGTCATGGCGCGGCAGCCATGGATGCGGCGCTTCGACTTCGACACGGAAGCGGTGGTGCGCCTCGCCTGGCGCGGCGTCAAGCCGGTCAACATCGATGCGCCGGTGAAGTACCTGACGGCCGAAGAAGGCGGCGTGTCCCACTTCCGCTATGTGCGCGACAACCTGCTCCTGAGCTGGATGCATGCGCGGCTGATGCTGGAGTTCGTTGTGCGGCTGCCTGGGCTGATGTGGCGGAAGGTGCGGGGGGCGCCGCCGTTTCAGCCCTGAGTCCGCCAGGGCGCTGGACGGCGCCGGTGCGCGGTCCTATCATCGTTGCGTGAATACCATGCGCCTACTGATCTGCCTTGCCGGGATCGCCGCCACCCCGTCCGTCTTTGCGGATCCAGTGAATCAATGCAAGGGTGCCGACGGTCGCATCACCCTGACGGAGCGACCTTGCGGAGATCCCGCGACGGAGCGAAACCAGCGGCAGCCGTCGCAGATCGCCGTCGATCAGATCCAGGCCGAGGACATTTTCCGCGCGAGAGCACTGAGTCGCGAGGGCCGGCCGCCCGCTTCACCTGAACTCATCGACAGTCGCGGCATTCCGCAGGATCCGGGCACGAGCGGGGCCTATCGGTGATCTTGAAGATGYACCTCGCCGGATTCATTCGAATACAGGCCTGAAGAAACTGCGTTCGTAGCTCAGGATGCAGCGGGTGTCCCGCGCATACTTGAACGCGGCCTGGCACGCCGTGTCGGTGGCCGACAACGCGCGATATTCCTCGTACGCCGCAAGGCTCGGGAACGTGAACATGGCGAGCGCGATGTTGTTCGCGCCTTCCGACGGCAGGAAGTAGCCGTGGTGCTGCCCTCCGAACTTCTCGACCAGAGGAATCCAGAGCTTTCCGTAGTGCTCGAACTCCTCGAGCTTGAACGGATCGATGACATAGCGCAGGTAGCAGGTGACCATGATTGTTCCGAGTTGCCTAGATCATCCCGCCATTGATGGAGATCACCTGTCCCGTGATGTACGCCGCCTCGTCGCTGGCCAGGAAACCCGCCAGCGACGCGACCTCCTCAGGCGTCCCGGCGCGCTTCGCAGGCACCATCTGCTGGATCATCGCCGCGTCGAACACTCCATCGGCCATCGGCGAAGCGATGATCCCCGGCGCGATCGCATTCACGGTCACGCCACGCGCCGCGACTTCCAGCGACAGCGCCTTGGTCGCACTGTTGAGCCCGCCCTTGGCCGCCGCGTAGTTGACCTGCCCGCGATTGCCCGTGAGCGAGGCCACCGACGAGATGTTGAGGATCCGCCCCCATCGCGTGCGCAGCATCGGCAGCAGCAACGGCTGCGTCACGCGGAAGAAGCCGTTGAGCGAGACGTCGATCACCTTGTGCCATTGCTCCGGCCGCATGCCCGGCAGCACCGCGTCGTCGTGCACGCCGGCATTGTTCACGATGACCTGCACCGGCCCGCCTTCGAGCAGGCGCTGGCAGGCCGCCTGCGCGGCCTCGTCGCTGCGCAGGTCGAACACCACGCATTCGGCCTTGCCGCCCGCCGCGGCGATGGCGGCCGCCAATTGCTCGACCGATTCGGGCCGCGAGTTGGCGTGCAGCAGCACAGTGGCGCCGTCGCGCGCCAGGCGCTGCGCGATCGCGGCGCCCAGTGCGCCGCTCGCGCCGGTGATCAGGGCGCGTTTTCCGGTGAGACTCATGCGTGGGTTTCCATGGCTAGCGGGGTGTTCAGAACGACGACGGCGCGGCCCTCGGCCAGCGCCCTGCCGGCTGCGTCCCGGACTGAGAATTCGTAGAGGATCTGGCTCACATCGCCCGTGAGCCGCGTGGCATGCACGTGCAGCTCGCCGGCGATGTCGTCGATGCGCTCGACGCCGAGGCGCACGTTGCGCGCGCTGGCGAGAAAGCCGGCGGACGGCTCACTGCCTGGCGCCGCCAGCAGCCCGCCGTGGAGCGCCATCGCTTGCGCCGCGTACTCGATCAGGTTCGGCGACAGCAGGCCCGAGGCCGTCCGCAGCGGGTTGTCCGCATGCGCATGCGTGGCCGTCGTGCAATGGATGGCATGCTCGTCCCAGGAGCGCAGGTTCTCCAGCAGGCACATGGTGCCGCTGTGCGGGATGCGCCGCGCGATGCCGGCGCGATCGAGGGTCTGGGCTGCTGTCATTCGGCTTCCTTGATGTCGGCCACCAGCAGCACGTTGGCGAAGGGCGTGCCCTCGCTCATCGGAATGCTGCGGACCGTGAATCCCAGACGCTGCAGCAGCAGCTTCCAGTCATCGAGCGGCCGGCCCCAGGTCGGCGACACGCGATGACCGCGAATGCGCGTCACGGTACGGTCGACCCACTGGCTGATCGCGAAACCCCTGCGGCTGGCGGCGTCGCCGACGCGCAGCAGCAGCCGCCCGCCCGGCTGAAGGGCTTCGCGCACGCGGCGCAGCACAACTTCCTGGGCCTCGAGGTCGACGTAGTGCAGCACGTCGAGGATCACGACCAGGTCGCTGGGCGGCAGCTCGGCCTTGCACATGTCGGCGCAGAAGAATTCCGGCGCGGGCTGGAGATGGCCGATCGAGGTCCGGGCGCGCGCCACGTCCTTCGGCATCAGCTCGATGCCGGTGTAGCGAACCGTGGCCGGGGCCGCGCCCCAGGATGCGGGCCAGGCACCGGGCCGCGACTGCATCGCACCCAGGGTCGACAGAAGACTCGCGAACAGGCCCTGCCCGCAGCCGATGTCCACCACGCGGCGCCGGTGCGCGCCGATCAGGCCGCGTTCGATCAGACCGCGAAAGACCGGATCGCGGCCCAGCTTGCCACGCGCGAAATGCCAGGCAAAGCGGCCGGCCTTGCGGTACGGTGCGGTCGCGTGTTCGTGCACTTGGCGCCACGCGGCGTCGGTGGACACAGGGTTTCTCATGCAGCCAGGGCCTCGGGCAATGTGACGGCGCGCAGGCCGTCGGTCTGGATTCTTGCCAGCAGCGGTGGCAGCACGTCCAGCACCACGGCGCGGCCGTCGGCGGTGCRCGCGGCGTGACCGTCGTGCAACAGCAGGATGTCGCCGGCCTGCAGGTCGTGCGCAAGGCGTGCCAGCACGGTGGAGGCATCGCCCTCGCGGGTGTCGAAGCCACGCCGCGTCCAGCTGACCAGGGTCAGCCCCAGGCGATGCAGCACCGGCGCCAGGAAGGGATTGCGCAGGCCCGCGGGCGCGCGAAAGCAGGTCGGCCGCAGCCCAGTCACGTCGAACAGCACCTGCTGCGCGCGCGCGATCTCGGCCTCGAAGCCGCGCGGCCCCAGCAACGAGAAGTTGTGGCGATGCCGCGCCGTGTGGTTCTGGATGCTGTGGCCGCGCGCCACGATCTCGCGCGCCAGCGCCGGATGCGCGGCCACGCGCTCGGCGATGCAGAAGAAGGTGGCGCGCTGCCCATGCGCGTCCAGCAGGTCGAGCACCTGCGGCGTGACCTCCGGGTCGGGTCCGTCGTCGATCGTGATCGCCACCTCGCGCCGCGCGGCCGCAGCCGGCGGCAGCCGCGTCAGGTTCTGCCCCAGCAGGCTGCTGCGCGGCGCCAGGCCGGCGGCGGTGATCAGCACATGGTTCAGCACGACAGCGGCGACGGCCCAAGGCAACGCGCCCGGCACCGCCACCGCGGCACCGAGGGCCAGCAGGTGCAGGCCGACGCTGGCACGCACCATCGGCGGCCAGGACCAGGATTCGGAACGCACAGGTGCAACGGCTTGCGGCATGACCGTGGATTTTCCCATCAGCGGCGATCCACTGGCGCCGGGGCGGCCGTGCGCGCAAAGGCGGCCGACAGCATCAGGGCCAGGAACGCGCCGGGCGCGACCACGCGGCCGATCGAGGACAAGGCCGGGATGTCCGAGATCGCGATCAGCCCGAAAGAGACCACGGTCGTCAGGTTGGCCAGCATCAGCGAGGCCAGCGTGTCCTCGTCGGCGCGCCCGGTCTCGCGCAGCTGATCGAAGAACAGCGCGTAGTTGGACCCCACGGCCACGATCAGCAGCAACCCGACCAGGTGCAGGATGCCGAGCGGCACCTGCAGCGCGGCCATGCCGCCGAGCGTGAGCACCACCGCGACCACCAGCGGCAGGCAGACCGCCAGCAGGCGGCGTCCGGAGCGCAGCCAGGCGCCCAGCAGCAGCACCACCGCCAGCGCGCCCAGCATCACCTGCATGAAGGCCTCGCGCAGATAGCGCTGGTAGAGCCCGGAGAGCTCCTCGCCGACGTTGACGACCTGCACGTCGGGCAGGCCATCGAGCGCAGCGGCCAGCCGCGCGGCATCGAAGCCGGGGCCGGGATGCAGCGAGAT
>NZ_JBFUCI010000041.1:0-23943 GCF_056405335.1 Variovorax sp. P1_H12_2 | reverse complement strand
GTGGTGCGCGCCCCAGTGGGGGCGGCGGCGGCGCCCGGATGGGCGGCGGAGGCGGTGGGCGGGGCGGCGGCGGCGGCCGAGGCCGCTGACAGGAGACACACATGGCGCAATCGACACCACTTCAGCGCATCGGGACTTCGCTCCTGAGCGCCACCCTCTTCAAGCGCTTCGCGGCGGCCCTGGCCGTCACGCTGTCGCTCGCTTCGGGACCTGCGTTCGCGCAGCGCGCCTATCCGACCCCCGATGCGGCCGCGGAAGCCTTCGTGGACGCTGTTTCGCGCGTCGACGGCGACGCCCTGCGCATCGTGCTCGGTGCCGACTGGAGGCGCTTCGTTCCGGTCGCCGGCGTCGATGCGGATGACGTCTACAACTTTCTAGGCGCCTGGGCCAAGCGCCACCGGATCGTGCTCGAGACTCCGGACAAGGCGCKGCTCGCGGCTGGCGAGGGCGACTGGACCTTGCCAGTGCCGATCGTCAAGACCCCCGCCGGCTGGCGATTCGATCCGCGTGCGGGCGCCGACGCCATGCGCAGCCGGCGCATCGGCCGCAACGAACTGGCCGCGATGCAGGCGGCACTGGCCTACTTCGATGCCCAGAAGGAATACGCGCAGAAGGATCGCGACGGCAACGGCGTGCTGGAGTACGCGCAGAAGTTCGCAAGTTCACCCGGCAAGCACGACGGCCTGTACTGGCCGGATGCTACGGGGCAGGACGAGAGCCCGCTCGGGCCGCTGTATGCCCCCCGCACGGCCGGCGAGGGCTACCACGGCTACCACTTCAGGATCCTCAAGGCCCAGGGCAAGGATGCGCCGGGCGGTGCCTACGACTACGTGATCGGCGGCCGGATGAGGGGCGGGTTCGCGCTCGTCGCATGGCCCGTGCGCTACGGAGAAACCGGCGTGATGAGCTTCCTGGTCAGCCATGACGGCATCTTGTACGAGAAGGACCTGGGGCCGGGCAGCGACGCCGCCGCGCGCGCGTTGTCGCGCTTCAATCCGGATTCGAGCTGGCGCAAGGTGGACGTGCCCGGCAGTTGACGTGCGCCCGCGTGCCGCCGCCCCCCCTGGACAGGCCAGGAGCCCCTCGTGAAGACTCCTCCCCAAGACAGTGACGGCGCTTCGCCGCTTCGCTGGCTTCCGGGCTGGCGGACGCTGCGATCCTATGAACTCGCCTGGTTGCGCCACGACCTGACCGCCGGGCTCGTGCTGACCACGATGCTGGTGCCGGTCGGCATCGCCTACGCCGAAGCATCGGGCGTGGGCGGCATCTACGGCCTCTACGCCACCATCGTGCCGCTGCTCGCCTATGCGCTGTTCGGGCCCAGCCGCATCCTGGTGCTGGGCCCGGATTCCGCACTCGCGGCCTTGATCCTCGCGGTCGTCGCGCCGCTCTCCGGCGGCGATCCCCTGCGCGCGATCGCGCTGGCCAGTGCGATGGCGATCGTTTCCGGCCTCGTCTGCATCTCCGCGGGCGTGGCGCGGCTCGGCTTCGTGACCGAGCTGCTCTCGAAGCCGATCCGCTATGGCTACATGAACGGGATCGCGCTCACCGTGATCGTGAGTCAGCTGCCGAAGCTGTTCGGGTTCTCCGTCGAGGCCGAAGGGCCGCACCGGCAGGTCTGGGAATTTGCCCAGGGCCTGCTGTCCGGCAAGCCGAATCCGACCGCCCTGGTCGTCGGCGCGAGCACGCTGGCGGGCATCCTGGTCCTGCAGCGGCTGCCGCGCGTGCCGGCGGTTCTGGTCGCGGTCGTGGTCGCGACGGTGGCCGCCGATGTGCTCGACCTCGCAGCGCGTGCCGGCATTTCGGTGCTCGGCGTCCTGCCGCAGGGCCTGCCGGCGCCATCCCTGCCGATCATCGGCCTGGACGACATCGCTCCGGTTCTGCTCGGGGGCCTGGCCGTTGCGCTGGTGTCCTTCGCGGACACGAGCGTGCTCTCGCGCGTGTACGCCGCGAGGATGCACACGCCGCCGGCCCCGAACCAGGAAATGATCGGCCTCGGCGTCGCCAACCTCGCGGCTGGTTTTTTTCAGGGCATGCCGATCAGCAGCAGCTCGTCGCGCACACCGGTGGCCGAAGCCGCCGGTGCGCGCACGCAACWCACCGGCGTGGTTGGCGCCCTTGCCATCACGGCGCTGCTGGTGGTAGCACCGAACCTGCTGCGGGATCTGCCAAGTGCGGCTCTCGCGGCCGTGGTGATCGCGGCGGCCATCGGTCTCATCGAAGTCGCCGACCTGCGCCGCATCTATCGCATCCAGCAGTGGGAGTTCTGGCTGTCGATGGTCTGCTTCGCCGGTGTGGCCCTGTTCGGCGCGATCCCCGGTATCGGCATCGCGGTCGTCATCGCCGTGATCGAGTTCCTTTGGGACGGCTGGCGACCCCATTCGGCCGTGCTCGGGCGGGCCGACAGCGTCGAGGGCTATCACGACATCACCCGCTATCCGCAGGCCAGCCGCATCCCGGGCCTGGTGCTGTTCCGCTGGGATGCACCGCTCTTCTTCGCGAACGCGGAGCTCTTTCGCGACCGGGTGCGCGCGGCGGTGGCGAGTTCGCCGACGCCTGTGCGCTGGGTCGTGGTCGCGGCCGAGCCGGTGACGAGCGTCGACGTGACCGCCGCGGACATCGTGGCGGAACTCGACGACAGCCTGCTCGCCGAGAACATCGAACTGTGCTTCGCGGAGATGAAGGATCCGGTGAAGGACAAGCTCAMGCGCTTCGGACTCTTCGCGCGCTTCGGCGCCGAGACCTTCTACCCGACGCTCGAAGAGGCCGTGCGGGCCTACTTGCGCAGCAACCCTGTCGATCGGGACGAGCGGGAAGACGAAAGCCCGCAGCCGGGTCAGGCGAAGCCCTGATACCGGGCGATGGCCTGGTCCACGCCCATGAACATCCGCTCGCGGCCCAGGGTCTCGCCCAGCGGCGATCGCTGGCGCACGCGACCGCGCGAATGGTGCGCACGGCGAGAGTCACCCCGGTGCTGTGTCACGGTCACTCCCGAGCGCGCGCTTCACCACCCGCACGGTGGCGTCGCCGGGGCACGGCGAGTCCCGGAAACCGAGACGCTTGGCGAGCCCGCGCATCGGCGCATTGGTCGAAAGCACGTAGCCTTCCATGCAGCGGAAGCCATGCGCCTCGGCCGCCGCGACCAGCGTCTCCATGAGACGCGGCGCCAGGCCCTGGCCTTGCCAGCCGTCGACGATCGCGATGGCGAACTCGCAGGTGTCGCTGCCGGCGTCCGAGGCGTAACGCGCACCGCCGATGATGGATTCGCCAGGGCCTTGCGCGCCGACCGCGACCAGCGCGAACTCCCGGTCA
The DNA here is from genome assembly GCF_056405335.1 of Variovorax sp. P1_H12_2. Taxonomy (NCBI): domain Bacteria; kingdom Pseudomonadati; phylum Pseudomonadota; class Betaproteobacteria; order Burkholderiales; family Comamonadaceae; genus Variovorax; species Variovorax sp. P1_H12_2. The sequence continues at coordinate 20,631 of NZ_JBFUCI010000041.1, read as the reverse complement.
GGCACCGGGTGGGTCGCCGCTTCGAGCATGTTGTCCGGCAGGTCCCGTATCGTGCCCATGAAGCGCGTGTAGCGCGAGTCCGTCGACATGTTTCCGACGGCCGCCTGGAGTCCTTCCTTGTCCTCGGGAAGGATCTCGCGCAGGGTCACCTGGCGGCCGTCGCGCAACGGCACGGTCACCGGAAGAACGGGCGCTGGCGAGTGAGAAGCCCGGTCTTCCATGGCTAATAGGCCTCGGGGACGTAGCGGAACGGGTGCTCCAGCTCCTGGTAGTCGCCGCGCGACTGCCGCTTCGGCAGCTTGACCTTTTCCCTCGGCACGGATTGGTACGGCACGTGGGCCAGCAGGTGCTTGATCAGGTTCAGGCGCGCGCGCCTCTTGTCGTCGGAGCGCACGATGAACCACGGCGCGATCGGCAGGTCGGTGGCCTTGAACATCTCGTCGCGAGCGCGCGAATAGTCGTACCAGCGGCTGTAGGACTTGAGGTCCATCGGCGACAGCTTCCAGATCTTCCGCCCGTCCTCGATGCGAGCCTCCAGCCGGCGGGTCTGCTCGTCGGGGCTGACCTCGAGCCAGTACTTCAGCAGGATGACGCCGGAATCGATGATCGCCCGCTCCACCAGGGGGGTCGCGGCGAGGAAGGCCTTGACCTGCGCCTCCGTGCAGAAGCCCATGACACGCTCCACACCCGCGCGGTTGTACCAGCTCCGGTCGAAGATCACGACCTCGCCCGCGGCCGGCAGATGCGGGATATAGCGCTGCAGGTAGATCTGGGACTTCTCCCGTTCGGTCGGCGCCGGCAAGGCGAGGACGCGAAACACCCGCGGGCTGACGCGCTCGGTGATGGCCTTGATCGTGCCGCCTTTCCCGGCGCCGTCGCGCCCCTCGAAGACCACGCAAACCTTGAGCCCGGCATGCTGCACCCACTCCTGCAACTTGACCAGTTCGACGTGGAGGTCGCGCAGCGTCTTGTCGTATTCCTTTCGCGACAGCGGCTTGTCCGACGCAGGCTTCGCGTCGCCTTCGTGCCCTTGCGTCGCCGGCTCCTGCGCTTCTTCCTTGTGGGCCGTCTTTCCGTGGTTGTGCCTCTTCTCGCTCTTCTCGCTCTTCGCCATCGCTGCCTCCATCGGTTGATTGAAAATCTTCGCTCGGTGTTCGCGTCGGCGGCCTCGGCTCACAGCAGCCGCGCGGCCTCGTCCAGCAGATTCCTGGGCTTCGGCACATCGACCCGCGCCACCTGGACCAGCGCGAATGCGCGCACGCGCGGCGGGTCGCCCGGCACCCGGGCGATCTCCAGGTGCAAGGTGTGGCCATCGTCCGTGCCTTGCTCCGGGAGAACGACGTTCATCCGGCTCAGGCGCAGGCTTCTGGCGGTGACCTGGATCAGCGTGTTCGCGTCCGCGAACACCTCGCACACGCGGTCGAGCTGGTGGTCCAGCGCCTCGGAACGCAAGCCCAGGCTCTTGAGATCGTTGTCGTTCTGTTCCATCTGGGCGCGCAGGCGCGCCAGCTCGCCGGTGTCGACCTCTCCGGCGCCGCCCAGCACCGATTGCATGCCGACGCCTTGCCGCCCGAGCAGCCGCAACCGGGCCGCGACCAGCGCGCGCTCCTGCTCGAGCACGTCCCTGCGCGAGGTGTCCGCGGCAATCCGCGCGAGCCCTTCGATCGCCAGCTGGTCCACCATCCGGCGCGCGATCTCCTGCCTGAGTTCGGCATCCGTTGGGGCGCAGATCCTGATCTGGTGATCGCTGAAGCTCAATGTCGTCTGCGCCACRTCCGAGCGCATGACATCGCCATCCTGCGCCACACCCAGCGTGCGGCGTTCGTTCATGGCCATGCCGAGCACGGCATAGGCTTCGAGCAGATCTGGATGCTGTTCGAAGAAGCTGTAGAGCTCCGTCGAACGGCCGAGCGCGGGTGCCACGTCGTCGGCAGCCCCGAAGAACGCCCGGATGTGGGAGTCGGAAGCCCAGCTCGCCGGGCTCAAGGCGCGCGGCGAAGGAAATGCCGCCACCAGATCGCGCAGGTGATCCGCCGCCTTCGCGATCGCCGATCTCAATCGCGCTTCGTGGCCTTGCGCCAGACGCAGGCGGGGGCTCAGGCCGATGACGCGCGCCACCATCCGTTCGACTTCCTCGTCCCGCGGCGGGTGCTTTTCCTTGCCGCCAAACAGGCGGCCGATGATTCCCATGGCGCGCTCCTTCGAGAGGATCAGGCGAAATCGTCACTCAGGATCTGTGCGCTGATCCGCCCCTTCTTCCAGAACATGTCGTGGATCCGTTGATTGAGCTTGCGCAGTCCGTCCGGATGGACACCCCGAAAGGTGAGCAGCACCGCAGGCCGCGAGCCGTCGCCCTCGACATGCTGGATCTCATCGAACTCCGGAAACCCGTACTTCACCAGGAAGGCCTTGACCTCGTCATCGGACGTGCCAGCTTCGATATTTCCCAACAAGAGCCGTGCCATTTCGATTTCTCCTAACGAACTGTCTTTTGCTACGCCATGATGTGAACGCCGCCGTCGACGTACAGCGTTTCACCCGAGAGCCGCCGCGCGTAAGGCGTCGCAAGGAACGCGCAGGTGAATCCGACATCCATGATGTCGACCAGCTCGCCCACCGGAGCGCGCTGCGCCGCCTCGGTGAGCAGCAGGTCGAAGTCCTTGAGGCCGGCTGCCGCGCGGGTCTTGAGCGGACCCGGCGAGATCGCGTGCACCCGGATGCCGAGGGGCCCGAGTTCATAGGCCAGGTAGCGCACCGACGCTTCGAGTGCGGCCTTCACGGGGCCCATCACGTTGTAATTGGCGACCACCTTGCTGGCGCCGTGGTAGGACATGGTGAACATCGTGCCGCCGTCCTTCATCAAGGGTGCGGCCAACCGTGCCATCCGCACGAAGGAATGGCACGAGATGTCCATCGCCTGGGCAAAGCCCTCGGCGGAGCAATTGAGCAGCCCCCCCTGCAGGTCTTCCTTCGGCGCCCAGGCGATCGAATGCACCACCACATCGAGCCGGCCCCAGTCGCTGTCGATGCGCCCGAACAGGGCCTCGAGCTCGCCCGGCCTGGCCACGTCCAGCGGCATGAAGATCGGCGCCCCCAGGGCGGCCGCCAGGGGTTCGACATGGGGCCTGGCCTTCTCGCCGGCGTAGGTGATGGCCAGATCTGCGCCCAGCTCGCGAAACGCCGCTGCGCATCCGTAGGCGATCGAGTGTTCATTGGCGATCCCGCAGACGAGCACCTTGGCGCCCTTGAGCAGCGGGCGTGGCAATTCAAGCGTCATCGTCACTCCTTGAAGCGAGCACGTGGTGGGTATGGCGCGCGATCATCAATTCCTCGTTCGTGGGAATCACCCATGCCGAGACCTGGCTCGACGGGGTACTGATGCGCGGGCCGCCGGACAGGTTGGCTGCCGGGTCGAGCGTCACGCCGAGCCAGGCCGCGTCGCGGCAGACCCGCTCGCGCAGCGACGCTGCGTGCTCGCCGATGCCGGCGGTGAACACCAGCGCGTCGATGCCATGGGTCGCCGCCGCCAGCGAGCCGAGTTCGCGCCCGATCCGGTAGGCATAGAGGTCGATGGCGAACCGGGCACGGGCGTCATCGCTGGCCAGCAGCACCCGCATGTCGCTGGACAGGCCGGAAACGCCCAGCAGCCCGGACTGCTTGTAGATCAGGTCCTCGACCGCGCGCACGTCCATGCGGAGTTCGTCCAGCAGATAGAGGATGACGCCCGGATCCAGATTGCCGCTGCGCGTGCCCATCGGCAAACCGTCGACCGCGGTGAATCCCATGGTGCTTGCGAGGCTGCGTCCCGCCGACATCGCGCACAGGCTGGCGCCATTGCCGAGGTGCGCGACGATGGTGCGGCCCGCCGCCGCCTTCGGGTCGAACTGCGGCAGCACGCTCGCGATGTATTCGTAGGAGAGGCCGTGGAACCCGTAGCGCCGCACGCCCAGGCCCGTGATCGACGGAGGAAGCGCAAAGGCCTGCGCCACCTCGGGTTGCGCGCGATGGAAGGCGGTGTCGAAGCACGCCACCTGGGGCAGGTCCGGACGCTGCTTGGCCACGATCTCGATGGCCTTGAGGTTGTGCGGCTGGTGCAGGGGGGCCAACGGAATCAGTGTCTCCAGGGCCGAGATCACCTCCGGTGTGACCCGTGTCGCCTGCGAGAACGCCAGTCCGCCATGCACGACGCGGTGACCGACGGCAGACAGCTCGTAGCCCTCGCGGTGCTCGCGAAGGAACGCCGCCAGGTAGCCGATGGCGCCCTCGTGTCCGAGCGCGACGCCTTCGCCCCAGGCCTTGGCGCCGACTTCGGTGCCGTGCCCGTCCACGGCGGAAAAGCGCGGCGCGGTGAAGAGCCCCTCGACCTGGCCGCGCATGATCAGATCCAGCGCGCTGCCTTGCGTGGTGAACGCGCTGAACTTGATGCTCGACGAGCCCGCATTCAGCACCAGGATCACGTCGGTCATGGTCTCACCCCATCACCGCGGTGCTCTCGCGGCGGGCCTTGGCGACCATCGCGGCGACGGCACACGACGCCAGCCGCGTCATCAGCGAGTCGGCCCGGCTCGTCAGGATGATCGGAACCCGCGCGCCGAGAACGATGCCCGCCGCATCGGCGCCGGCGAGGAAGGACAGGCTCTTGGCGAGCATGTTGCCGGCTTCCAGGTCCGGGACCACCAGCACGTTGGCGCGTCCCGCGACCGGCGAATCGATCTTCTTGATCTTCGCGGCCTCCAGGCTGATTGCGTTGTCGAGCGCCAACGGGCCATCGATGACCGCGCCCGTGATCTGGTGCCGGTCCACCATCTTGCACAAGGCGGCTGCCTCGATGGTGGAAGGGACCTTCGAATTGATGGTCTCCATCGCCGAGAGAATGGCGACCCGCACGTCCTGCACTTGCAAGGCGTGCGCCAGGTCGATCGCGTTCTGCACGATGTCGATCTTGTCGTCGAGCGTCGGCGCGATGCTGACGGCGGCATCGGTGATGATCAGGGCGTGTTCGTAGCTGGGCACGTCCATCACGAAGCAGTGGCTGATGCGCCGCGCGGTGCGCAGGCCGCCGTCGCGCTTCACCACGGCCCCCATCAGTTCATCCGTGTGCAGGCTGCCCTTCATCAGCGCGTCGGCCTTGCCCTCGCGCACCAGCAGGACGGCCGCATCCGCCGCGGCGTTGCTGTAGGGCGCGTCGACGATGGGGTAGCCGGAGATGTCCACTGCGAAGGACGCGGCCACGGCCTCGATGCGCGCACGCGGCCCGACCAGAATCGGAGCGATCAGTCCCAGCCTGGCGGCCTCTCGCAATCCTTCCAGCGAACTCTGGTCGCAAGGATGCACCACGGCCGTGGGCATCGGGGGCATCCCCTTGCAGAAGTCGATCAGGCGCTGATACTTCTCGTGCTTCGCGTTCATGAGTGGGCCTTCGACGAACTACTTCGCGGCGTGCTTCAACGCCGCCTGCAGGCCTGCAGAACCCGGGCTCTTGACTTCCTTCATGACCAGGATCTGCTGCGGCGTGACCGGCTTGCCGTAGTAGGCCGCATTGAGGGAATCGCGGACGTCGATCACCGATCCATCCACCGCCAGGCCGGCGAACGCGCCCTTGACCATCGAGAAGGCGACGAAGTCGCTGCCGAGTGCGGCGCTGGCGTCCATGCCCTTCTTCCAGGCGGCGACYGAGGCATCGGCGCCGAGCTTCACCTTGCTCGCGAACACCGAGTCGAGCGCCTTCTGTGTGTGCACCAGCATCACCACTTCTGCCGATGACGCGCCGGCCTGGAATCCGAAGCTGGCGGAGCCCATCGTGTAGAAGGCCGGGCCGCTCCAGCTTCCGGTCTTTTCATCGCGCACCATCAGGACGCCGGAGCCTCCCGAGCCACCGAGCACGAAGCCCGCCTTGAGAATCTGCGGGAAGATCAGGACGCCCTTGGCCTGGCCGAGGGCAGTACCGAACCCGGCGGAGAAGTCGGGGTTCTTCGCGAAGGCGTTGACCGTGGCCTGGGCCTTCTGAACAAGCGCCTTGGCGTCGGCGTCGTCGGCGGCGTGGGCCGGCAAGCCAATGAACACCGCGGCGAGGGTCAGTGTGCCGACGGCGAACGAAAAGTGTCTGCGGTTTGTGCTCATCGATATCTCCTCGGTGGTGCCGTCAGTGACGACGTTTGCTGCGAACTGTCGCGGGGCCTTCTCACGTCCCGTGAAGCCATTGTGGGAAGCGGGCGCGCCGAGCACCTTGATCTGGCTCAACCCCGGCCGGCCCGCGCACGCTTCACTGCTGTTGCTTGTTGGCCTTGATGTTGCCGGCGACCCCGCCGGCAACGGCGCCGACGGCCGCACCGGTCCAGCCACTGCCGCCGGCGATGGCCGCGATGCCGGCGCCGGCCGCGGCACCGATGGCCGCGCCACTGGCCGTTCCCTGCTGCTGCGGTGTCATGTTCGTGCAGCCGATCGCGATCACGGCGGCTCCGATCGACACGATGAGTCCGATGTGCTTCATGGCTTTCTCCTCGAGGCCTAGTTCTTGAGGCCGGGCACGACCATCTCGAACCAGAGRGTTTCGATGACCGGGCGTTGCAACCGGTCCGGATGCGCGGCATACCAGCGGTCGAGCCCGATGCGCACGGTGTCGAGCGTCTGTCCCCTGAGCCCCTTGGCTGCCCTGGGAATCACGGTCTGGCTGTCAGGCGGCGCATTGCCGGCTTGGTAGGCGGTCTCTATCTGGATCACGTTGGCGACGCCGATCAGGTAGACCTTCTTCAATTGCTCGCTGGATCGGGTCCAGTGCTCACCCGTGATCAGGGGCACTTCCTGCGCGCGGACATGGCCGCATGCCAGCGCCGCGGCGAGGAGCACCGGGACCATCGTCATCTGCCAACTCAGTCTCTTGGTCATCATTCACCTCCATGAGGAGTCGTTGAACGAACGCTCCGGCTCATCATTCGGTACAGCATGGCGGAGCAGCCACTGCCAGGGCCGGCAGGTCGAATCCGCCGCCCAAGGCCAGAACGAGGTTGGCGCGTTGTGCCAGCTGCTCGGACTGCACACGCAATCGCGAGGTCCGCACCGCATAGAGCGTGAGCTGACTCTGCTCGACCGCACGCAGGTCGACGGTGCCGACGCGATACTGGATCCGGGCCAGTTCCAGCGCCTCGGCACTGTCGCGAACGGTCGCCGCGAGGATGGCGTCGCGTTCGCGCAAGACCGACTCCGCGCCCAGGGCGGTCTCGACTTCGGCGAAGGCCTTCTGGCCGGCGCGCGCGTACTCGGCCACCGCCTGCTTCTGCTCGGCCGAGCGGATCTCGACCTGCGCGCGCAACGCGCCGCCCTGGTAGAGCGGCGCAATCAGGTTGGCGCCGAGGCTCCAGATCGGGCTGCTGGCGTCCTTCAGGACGATCAGCTCGCTGGACACGTTGCTGCCCCCCGCCGTCAGGCTGATCCTGGGGAGCTGCGCCGCCTTGGCCTCGCCGACCCGGTCGAAGGCCGCGGCGACGCGCCGCTCCGCCGCCACCAGGTCGGGCCGGCGCTCCAGCAGCTCCGACGGCATGCCCACGGGCAGCGGCGCGGGCATCGGCGACAGGCGGTCGGCGACCGCGATCTCGGCCGCCGGGTAGCGTCCGAGCAGGATCTCGAGCGAACGACGCGCCTGCTCGCCCGCGAGCTCGACCTGTTTCAGGGTGTCGCGATAGGGGCCGACATTCGCGCGTGCCTGCGCCACCGCCTGCGCGCTGCCGTTGCCGACCCGCAATCGATCGTCGGCCATCCGAAGCAGGGTCTCCGACGAGCTCAGGGAATCCTGCGCGATCACGCGCTGCATCCGGGCCTCGACCGCCAGGAACCATGCCTTGGCCACCATCGCCGCCAGCGACTGGCGCGCATAGGCGTAGTCGGCCTCGGCGGCCGCGGACTGCTCTCGGCTGGCGGCCCGTCCGTAGCGCAGGCGGCCCCAGACGTCGAGCTCCAGCGATGCGTTCAGGAAGATCCCGTCCAGGCCCCCGCCACCGCCCGATTTGCCACCGCCCAGGCCGATCACCCCGACCGAAGGCAGCAAGGCGGCCGACGCCACCTTCACGTAGCCGGCGGCCTGCTCGACCCGTGCCGCGGCCACCCTCAGATCCGCGTTGTAGGCCAGGGCCTCGTTGACGAGCGCTGTCAGCGCCGGTTCCTCGAAGGCCGTGAGCCAGCCGTCGGCCACCGGCGCCGCGACGCCCCCGCCGGCCCTGAAGGCAGGGGGCGCCGGCGCCTGGGGCAGCACCTCTTTCTGCAGGTCGGCCGCCGTCGGCGGGGCCTTGAGTGCGCAGCCAGCCAGCGCGGCCACCAGGGCCGTGAAGAGAATCCCTCGATGAAGCGAAGGTGTACGCATCAGTGCAATTTCAGGACAAGGTAGTTGGCGATCGCGCCGACACGCAGGATCACCATGCGCACGATGTGGATGGCCGCCCCGTGCTCGGTGTAGATCGCGCCCTGGCCATCCGCGCCGGCGGCTAGGAACAGCTCCCTGTCTTTCTCGTCGACCAGGAGCTTGACCGGGAAGCGGCCCGGCACCTGCGGAAATGGCCCGGTCTGCGGCAGCGTTCCCGACGGAGGCACCTGGCCCTGGCCTTGCGCCCAGACGATCGAATCGACCGTGGCCCCGATGACGCGGCCCGGGTAGGTCTGGAGCGTGAACTCCGCCAGGTTGCCGGGCTCGACCAGCCGCAATTCGTTCTGGCTGTAGAGCGCGATGACCTGGTACGTCTCCTCGACGAAACTCATTGCCGGTACCAGCGGCAGCGCCACCACGTACGAGCCCGGCCGCAACTGGACGTTGATGGCATAGCCGTTGGCCGGCGCGAAGACGGCGGTCTGGTCGAGGTTCCATTGCGCGTTCCCGAGCTCCGCGCGGCTGATGTCGACCTGCGCCTTGGCGGTCGCGAGCTGGGCGCGCGCCGCCGCGACCGACGCCTGTTCACCGTTGACCTGGCCCGAGAGTTTCTGGGTGACCTGGGCCTCATTGGCCGCGGCCGTTGCGACCTGGCCCTGCAGGTCGGCCAGGTTGGACTCCGCCTGCTCGAGCGCGAAGCGGTCGCCGGCGCCGGTGGCCACCAGTTCCCGGTTCTGGCGGACCCGCATCCGGGCCAGCTCCAGCTTCGGCTGCAGCGACCTGACCTGACCCGTGGATGCCTTCAACTGCTCCTGCAGTTGCCGGGCGCCGGCCGAGGCGTCGACCAGGGCCGCACCGGCCTGCACGAACTTGGCCTCGTCCGCGGCCAGTTTCCCCTTGGCCGCATCGAGTTCGTTCTGGTACTGGGTCGGGTCGATCCGGAACAGCAACTCCCCCTTCTTGACCAGCCGATTGGGCTCGACCGGCACCTCGAGCACCCGCCCCCGCACCTGGGGCACCACCTGCACCACGTACTTGATGACCCGCACATCGGCCGAGGAGGGGGCGACGACGTTGAGCGTCAGGACCAGCGCGGTCAGGGCGACGATCGGAATGATCACGACCGTGACTTGCGTCGCGGTGTTCCACGGCAGCCACTTCAGCTTGATGAAGAAGAGCCAGACGAAGAAGGCGTAGATGCCAAGCAGCAGTGCTTCCATCAGGCGCTCGCATCTCTTGGATTGGCGGCGTTGATTTCGGCCGTCTCGGCTGCCGGTATCGCCGCGCTCAGGTCCCTGCGCAGCACCTTGAGTTCGGCGGTCAGCGTGCCCTTGGCAGCCATGACGTCGAGTTCCTCGCGCAGGTGCGCGATCTCATGCGCCAGCAATTCGCCCGCCTGCGCCTTGTCGGCCTGCTCGTGGAAGTAGTCCTCGTGCTTCTCGGTGCCGTACGCCGACTGGTAGGCGACCGGCTTCACGAAGGCCCAGAGCCAGGCGATCGGCCACAGCATGCCGCCGAAYACCAGCGACAGCAGACACAGGGTCTTGATGGCGTCCCGCTGGGGATGGTGCCGCTGGTGGGCGATCTTCTCCGGCATGACGTGCACCAGCCAGAACAGCACGATCCCGGCGATCGGAACCACGAAGATGATGAACCAGGCAAGGCCGGTCGCCACGGAGCCCATCATCTCGTGCGGGAGGAACGAAGCGCTCGCTTCGAACGGCGCTGCCAGCCCGACGGCACCGAGCAAAGCGTACAGGAGCGTCGGGCTTCGGCGGGGGAGCGTCCCTTCGGGTTCTCTTGACGCGGAATGCATGCTTTCTCCTGTGCGAGGCGAGGTCGGCCAGCGTCGTGGCGATGCAGCAAATGCTAGAGGTGTCGTGCCGCCTCCGATTGAGAAATATCAAGTGCCGACGACGAAAAAACAGCGCCGGCGATTGATCGATCTCAATTCGCACGGCGTTCGCGGCGCGGAAACTGCCGCCAGGGCGCCTCCAAGAACGCGGAAGGAGATGACATGATTCGACCCACGGCCGTCGCCGCCGTCGTGCTCGCCCTGTGCGGCTCGGCACAGGCTCAGTCCAACGAGGAACTCAAGGCCCTGCTGGAGCAGGCCATGAGGACGATCCAGGATCTGCAGGGTCGCGTGRCGGTCCTGGAGCAGAAAAAGGAGCCCGCTCCCGCTCCCGCTGCCGCTGCCGGTGCCGCTGCGCCGGCCGTGGCGGGCGCGCCACCCGCGGCCGCCGCCTGGGCGCCGGTGGTCTCGGTGGGTACGCGCGCCGAGGATGGCGTGCCGGATGCGGACAAGGCGCGCGTCGAGTTCTACGGCCAGGCGATGCTCGATGCCATCTACGACTTCAAGCGCATGAACCCCGACTGGAACGCCACCTTGCGGCCGTCTCAGATTCCGGTCATCTGTCCGGGATCGCCGGGCTGCGGCAAGGACGGCGCGACCATCCTCAGCATCCGCCAGTCGAGCCTGGGCTTCAAGTCGTTCATTCCCACGACGTACGGACAGATCAAGACCGATCTCAGCTTCGACCTGTTCGGCTCGAACGGCAGCACGCAGGTCCACTGGCTGAACGCCTGGGCCGAGCTGGGGATGTACGGCGCCGGCCAGACCTACTCGAACTTCATGGACATCGATGTGTTCCCGAGCACCATCGACTACTGGGGACCGAACGGCATGGTCTTCGTGCGCAATCCGCAGCTGCGCCTCTCGCCCTACGACAAGGATGGCCTGCGCGCGGCGTTCTCTCTCGAGGCCCCCAATTCGGCGCTCGACACCGGCAGGATCAACCGGATCGACCCTGCGCTCGGCGCCAGCATCACGGGCTGGAACCGCTTGCCGGATGCGGTGGCGTCGCTCAAGTTCGAACGAGACTGGGGCCACGTCCGCTCCGCCGCCATCGTGCGCCAGGTCGGCTTCCAGAATCCGGCCACCCCGGACGGCAACCCCTCGGGCACGGAGACCGGGTACGGCCTGAACCTCAGCGGCGCCTTCAACGCCTTCGGCAAGGATCGGCTGAGTTGGCAGCTGGTGGGCGGGCGCGCGATCGCCAGCTACATGAACGACGGCGGCGTGGACCTGGCACCAGGCTCGAACCTGCGCGCCGAGACCGTGCCGTCGGTGGGATGGCTGGTTTTCTACAACCACTACTGGAGCGACAAGTGGAGCAGCTCCATCGGCTACAGCGAACACCGCCAGAACAACACCGGCGGCCAGCTCGCCACGGCCTTCCAGAAGGGCAGCTACTCGTCGGTCAACCTGCTCTACGCGCTCGACAAGAACGTCCTGGTCGGCAGCGAGTTCATCTGGGGTCGGCTCGAGAACAAGGCCGGGCTGGCGGCGGACGACTACCGCCTGCAGTTCTCGACGAAGGTCACCTTCTGACCCCCTCCCAACCCGTTCAACGGACCCGCACATGCAGTTCAAGTCGACCTTCCCGATCCTGATCGCCCATCGCGATGTCGGCGCACAGAGCGTCGCCGGTGTGCGCCTGCGGCAGATTCAGCATGAGCTCGAACAGGGCGGCTGGAAGACGATCGCGGTCAACAACGAGTCCGATGCCGGCATCGTCGCCGGCGCCCATCGCGGGCTGTCGGCGATCGTCTTCCGTGTCGATGCGGCGCGGGGAGATCCGGCCGCGGGCAAGCGGCTCATCGAGCTCATGGATGCGGTGCACCAGCGCGCATCGGGCCTGCCGATCATCGCGCTGGGCGAGACCGCCACCCTCGAGGGCAAGTCGCCGAAGGTGGTGCAGGCGCTGCGCAACCTCCACAGCATCCTCTACCTGTACGAGGACACGGTGTCCTTCCTGGCGCGCCAGATCATGCGCGCCGCCGAGGACTACCTCGAGAACCTGCTGCCGCCGTTCTTCAAGGCGCTGACGCGTCATGCGGAGCGATCGGCGTACTCGTGGCACACGCCCGGACACGCCGGGGGCGTCGGCTTCCTGAAGACGCCGGTGGGCTACGCGCTGCACGAGTTCTTCGGCGAGAACACGGTGCGCTCCGACCTGTCGATCTCGGTGCCCGAACTCGGTTCGCTGCTCGACCACACCGGGCCGGTCAAGGAGGCCGAGGCCTACGCGGCGCAGGTCTTCGGCGCCGACCACACCTATTTCGTGACCAACGGCACGTCGACCGCCAACAAGATCGTCTGGCACTCCATGGCGGGTCGGGACGACCTGGTGATCGTCGACCGCAACTGCCACAAGTCGCTGCTGCACTCGCTGATCATGACCGGCGCGACGCCGATCTACTTCACGCCAGCGCGCAACGACTACGGGATCATCGGCCCGATCGGCCTGGACCAGTTCTCGCCCGAATCGATCCGCAAGAAGATCGCCGCCAGCCCGATCGCGCGCGGCGCCAAGGGCAATGTGCGCATCGCCGTGGTCACCAACTCGACCTACGACGGCCTTTGCTACAACGCCGAAAAGATCAAGGCCGAGGTCGCCGACCAGGTCGACGCGCTGCATTTCGACGAGGCCTGGTATGCCTACGCCGCTTTCCACGAGTTCTATGCCGGCCGGCACGCGATGGGCGTGCCGCGCGGCCATCCGCGGGCCGACCACACGCTGGTGTTCGCCACCCAGTCGACGCACAAGCTGCTGGCCGCGTTCTCGCAGGCGTCGATGATCCACATCCAGGAATCCGACCAGCGAAAGATCGACACGACGCGCTTCAACGATGCCTTCATGATGCACGGCTCGACCTCGCCGCACTACGGGATCATCGCCTCGCTCGACGTCAGCTCCGCCATGATGGAAGGCGCCAGCGGGCGCTCCATCGTGCAGGAGACGCATGACGAGGCGATGCACTTCCGGCATGCGCTGGCGGCGATCGGAGACAACTTCAAGCGTCCGGACTGGTGGTTCAAGGTCTGGCAGCCCGAGGGCCTGGATCTGGACAAGTCGCCGCAGACGCAGGACTGGGTGCTCGAGCCCAAGGCCTCCTGGCACGGCTTCGGCAACCTGGCCCGCGACTACGTGATGCTCGACCCGATCAAGGTCACGCTGCTCACCCCCGGCCTGGGCAAGGGCGCCAAGCTCGGCAAGACCGGCATTCCGGCCGCGGTGGTCAGCAAGTACCTGTGGGAGCGAGGCCTGGTGGTCGAGAAGACCGGGCTCTACAGCTTCCTGATCCTGTTCTCGCTGGGCATCACGCGCGGCAAGTGGAGCACGATGGTCGACGCGCTGGCCGACTTCAAGACCGACTACGACCGCAACGCGCCGCTGGCGAAGACGCTGCCGAGCGTCGCCGCGGCAGGCGGCCATGCGTATGCCGGCTGGGGCCTGCGAGACCTGTGCGACGCCCTGCACACCTGCTACCGCGACAACGACACCGCGATCGCCATGAACGCGATGTACACCGACCTGCCGGAGCCGGCGATGAAGCCGTCCGATGCCTACGACCGGCTGGTCCACGGCGGCGTGGAGCCGGTGCCGATCGAGGCGCTGAAAGGCCGCATCGCCGCCGTGATGGTGGTTCCCTATCCGCCGGGCATCCCCCTGATCATGCCCGGGGAGCGCTTCGTGACCGACTCGATCATCGAGTACCTGAAGTTCGCCCGCGACACCGACGACCGCTTCCCCGGCTTCGAGGCGGACATCCACGGACCGCGCTACGAAGTCGACAAGGCCGGCCGCAAGCACTGGCTCGTCGATTGCGTCAAGGAATAGAAAGAGGCCCGCCATGATTCCTCGCTCCGTCAAGGCGCCGACGATCCCGATCCCGTTCCACAGGCTGCTGAAAGTGGTGGCGGTCGTCGATCGCCACAGCCCGCAGACCCAGCAGCTGATCGACCACATCCGGGGCGAGAACTACGAGGTCGAGGTCTGCGACAGCTTCGGGCGGGACCTCTCCGAGGACGCATCCGTGGGCGCCTACATCGCGCTGGTCGACGGCGAGCATCGCRAGGCCGCGCGTGCGGCAGCGCTTGCGGTGCGGGCGCTGGGCTTTCGCACGCCGCTCTGGGCGCTGGCCGACTCGCATCGCATCGCCGATGTCGCCGTGTACGGCATGACGGGGGAGGTCGACGGCTACATCTACCTCGGCCAGCAGACGCCGGCCTACTATGCCAAGCAGGTGATCGCCAGCCTGGTCGACTACGGCATGTCGCTGCTGCCTCCGTTCTTCGGCGGGTTGATGGCCTACGACTCCGCGGCCAACATCGCCTTCGACTGCCCCGGGCACCAGGGCGGGCAGTTCTTCCAGAAGTCGCCGACCGGGCAGATTTTCTTCAAGTACTTCGGCGAGAGCATCTTCCGCAATGACCTGTGCAACGCCGACGTCGACCTCGGCGACCTGCTGATCCATGAAGGCGCCGCGCTGCAGGCGCAGAAGGAGGCGGCCGCGGTGTTCGGCGCCGACCGGACCTACTTCGTCCTCAACGGCACCAGCACCTCGAACAAGGTGGTGACCAACGCGGTGCTCAAGCGCGGCGACCTGGTGCTGTTCGATCGCAACAACCACAAGTCGCTGCACCAGGGCGCATTGGTCGGCGCAGGCGCCACGCCGGTCTTCCTGCCGACGGCGCGCAATGCCTTCGGCATGATCGGCGCGGTCGACTGGGAGGCCTGGGACGAGGCTGCCCTGCGCGAGCAGATCCGCAAGAACCCGCTGGTCAAGGACCCGGACCTGCACAAGGCCGAGCGGCCCTTCCGCCTGGCCTGCATCCAGCTCGCCACCTACGACGGCACCATCTATAACGTGCGCCGCGTGCTCGAGAAGATCGGCCACCTGTGCGATTACGTGCTGTGGGACGAGGCCTGGATCGGCTACAACGCGTTCCACCCGCTGTTCGAGAACCACAGCCCGATGCGCCTGACCGACCTCGGTCCCCAGATGCCGGGGCTGTTTTCGACCCAGTCGGTGCACAAGCAGGGCGCCGGCTTCTCGCAGGCCTCGCAGATCCACAAGCGCGACGAGCACATCCACGGCCAGCGCCGCTACATCGAGCACAAGCGATTCAACGAGTCGTTCCTGATGCACGCCTCGACCTCGCCGTTCTACCCGCTGTTCGCATCCCTCGATGTCAATGCCCGGCTGCACGCGGGCAAGGCCGGCGAGATGCTGTGGGACCGCTGCATCGAACTTGGCATCGAGGTGCGCAAGAAGCTGCGCGAGTTCGGCCGCCACTATGCCAAGGTCGGCCGCGGTGCGCAGGAGCAGTGGTTCTTCGACCCCTTCGTTCCTGACCGCGTGACGGTGAGCCGCTCGCGCTTCGCCGCCGATGCGAACGACGTCGCCTGGGAAGACCTGCCCACCGAGCTGATCAAGCGCGAGCAGCAATGCTGGAGCTTCCACCCCGAAAGCCGCTGGCATGGCTACCTGGGATATGCGCCCGGCTATGCGATGGTCGACCCGAACAAGCTGACCTTGCTGACACCCGGCATCGACCGCGCCACGGGGGACTACCTCGACTTCGGCGTGCCGGCCACCGTGGTGGCCAATTTCCTGCGCGAGCAGCGCATCGTGCCGGAAAAGTGCGACCTCAACAGCATCCTGTTCCTGATGACGCCGGCGGAGGACGAGAGCAAGCTCAACACGCTGATCGCCAAGCTCGTGAAGTTCAAGAACCTGTGGGACGAGGACGCGCCCTTGTGCGATGTGCTGCCGACGCTGTATGCCGCGCACAGCCAGCGCTACGCCGGCTACAGCCTGCGGCAGGTGTGCAACGAGATGCATGCCTTCTATCGCACGCGCCGGGTCAAGGACCTCCAGGGGCAGTGCTTTCGCGCCGAGAGCTTCCCCGAACTCGCGATGTCGCCGAAGGACGCCTACGAGGCGCTGGTCGACAACAACGTGGACTACCTCCCGCTCGATCAGGTCAAGGGCCGCGTCTCGGCCACGCTGGCGCTGATCTATCCGCCCGGCATCGGGGTCGTGGTGCCGGGTGAGCGCTGGGACGATCGCGCGCAGCCGATGCTCGACTACTTCCTGGCCTTCGAGGAATCATTCAACCGCTTTCCCGGTTTCAACTACGAAGTCCAGGGCGTGTTCCAGGAGAAGGTCGACGGCCGCATCCGGTTTCACACCTACGTGGTCCGCGAGTGACTGCGCCATCTCTCAACCCAGGAGACATCGCCATGGCGGAAAAGCAGAAGAAGATGAGCGTGACGCAGCTGACCTTCATCGTCACGGTGAACATGATGGGCTCCGGCATCATCATGCTGCCCGCCAACATGGCGCAGGTCGGTGCGATCTCGCTGCTGTCGTGGGTCGTGACGGCGATCGGCTCGCTGGCCATCGCCTACGGATTCGCGCAGGCCGGGATCTTCAACCAGCGAACCGGCGGCCTGGCCGCCTATGCCGAGGACGCCTATGGCAAGGACGGCTACTTCCAGGTCTTCTTCCTGTACTTCATCTCGCTGGCCATTGCCAACGTGGCGGTCGCCAGTTCGGCGCTGGGCTACCTGGCGGCATTCTTCCCGGTGCTGTCGTCGACGCCGGCCATCAGCTGCCTGAGCGTGATTGCGCTGCTCTGGCTGACCACGGTGGCCAACTTCGGCGGCCCGAGCCTGACCGGGAAGATCGGTTCGATCACGGTGTGGGGCGTGATCCTGCCGGTCGGCTTCATCTCGGTCGCCGGCTGGTTCTGGTTCAGCGGCCAGACCTTCACCGAGGCATGGAATCCCAAGGGCCTGAGCCTCTTCGAAGGCATGGGATCGAGCATCTCGCTGACGCTGTGGGCGTTTCTGGGCATGGAGTCGGCCTCGCAGAACGCCTCGGCCGTCGAGAATCCCAAGCGTGACGTGCCGCTGGCCTGCATGTTCGGCACGGCCGGCGCGGCGGTGGTCTACATCCTGTCGACGACCGTGATCCAGGGCATCGTGCCCAATGCCGAGCTCGCCGCGTCGACCGGCCCCTTCGGCCTGGCTTACGCGAAGATGTTCACGCCGGCGATCGGCTCGATCGTCATGGCACTCGCCGCCATGGCCTGCGTGGGGTCGTTGCTCGGCTGGCAGTTCACGCTCGCGACGACGGCCAAGGACGCGGCCGACACGCGGATGTTTCCGGCCATCTTCGGCAAGGCGAATGCGATGGGCGCGCCGATCGCGGGCATGGTGATCATGGGCGTGCTGCAGTCGGTGATGGCGCTGTCGACCATCTCGCCCGACCTCAGCAAGCAGTTCGCGGCGCTGGTGAACCTGGCCGTCGTCACCAACGTGGTGCCCTACATCATCTCGCTGTCGGCGCTGTTCGTGATGATGCGCAATGCCAAGGTGGAGCCGGCGGTGTATCGGCGCAACGGCATCGTGGCGGTCGTCGCGATGCTGTATTCGGTCTATGCGCTCTATGCCTCGGGCAAGGATGCGGTGATGGGCGGCATGCTGGTGATGGCCATCGGCTACATCGTCTGCGGCTTCATCGCGCCGCGCTTCCGCGAGATGCGCGCGACGACCGCCCGCCCGGCCTGAATCCGGACGCGAAAGGAACCCCATGACCTACCTCGATGCGCTCGACGACCACCGCTTCGCGGCGCGGCTTTGCAGGGCGCTGATCGGCCCGCTGCTGTGCCTGGCCATGGCAACGCCGGCGATGGCGGCCGGCACCCTCGACAAGGCCCGCGAGACAGGCAAGTTGACCTTCGGCTACCGCGCCGACGCGCGCCCGTTCTCCTATGCCGACGAGTCGGGCAAGCCGAACGGGTTTTCCGTCGCGCTGTGCCGCAGGATCGCCGATGCGGTGAAGGCCGAACTCAAGCTGCCCGCCTTGGAGGTCGACTTCGTGCCGGTCACGGCAGAGAACCGGTTCAATGCCGTGGAACAGGGAAAGATCGACCTGCTGTGCGGCACGGCCACGCCGACGCTCGGGCGGCGCGCGATGGTCGACTTCTCGCTCCCCATCTTCTACGCGGGCATCGGCGCGATCGTGCGCGAGGATGTGTCGCGCCGACTGCGTGATGCGCTGGCCAACCGGCCGGACCCCACCCAGCCGATCTGGCGCGGCTCGCCGGGACTCATGACCGAGAGAGCGACGCTGGTGGTCGTCGGCGGGACCACCATCGAGCGTTCGCTGATCGACGCGCTGAAGGCGCGGCGCATCGAGGTCAGCGTGGTGCCGGCGCCCGACTACCCGACCGGCCTGCAGATGATCGTCGACCGCCGCGCCACGGCCTTGTTCGGCGACCGTCCGGTGCTGCTCGACGCGGCCCGCAACGGCTCCTCCTTCAGCGAACTCACCGTGCTCGATCGCGCCTTCACGCGGGAGCCGCTGGCGCTGGCCTTGCCGCGCGGCGACGCGTCGTTCCGGCTGGTGGTGGATCGCACCCTGAGCCGTCTGTTCCGCTCGAAGGAGTTCGCAGCGTTCTACACCAGCTTCTTTGGCGCGCCCGATGCCGGCACGCTCGAGTTCTTCCAGGCCTTGGCATTGCCGGAATGACGGCGCACGTTTCCAGTCCGACCAGAGGAGACATCGTATGCAAGCTCTTGGCGTTCACAGTGAAGTCGGCAAGCTGAGGACCGTGATGGTCTGCCGACCGGGCCTGGCTCATCAGCGATTGACGCCCGGCAACGCCGCCGAACTGCTGTTCGACGACGTGCTGTGGGTCCAGGAGGCGCAGAAAGACCACTACGACTTCGTGCTGAAGATGCGCGAGCGCGGGACCGAGGTGATCGACCTGCACGAGATGCTGGCCGAGACGCTGCAGGACAAGGAGGCCCGCGACTGGGTGCTCGACCGGCGCATCACCGACAACGACGTCGGCCTCGGCGTGCGCAGCGCGATCCGGCCCTGGCTGGACGAGATGGCGGCTGCGAAGCTGGCCGAACACCTGATCGGCGGCATCGCGCTGCTCGACCTGCCCAAGAGCGAGATGTCCACGATGATGATCGAGGCCTTCGGCGACACGGACTTCATCACGCCGCCGGTGCCCAACACGCTGTTCCAGCGCGACCCGTCGTGCTGGATCTACCAGGGCGTGACCTGCAACCCGATGTTCTGGCCGGCGCGCCAGCCCGAGACCCTGCTGCAGCGCGTGATCTACAAGTTCCACCCGCGATTCAAGGGCGCCGACTTCACCATCTGGTGGGGCGACTCCGATGAGCCCTTCGGCGCGGCCACGATCGAGGGCGGCGACGTGATGCCGATCGGCAAGGGCGTGGTGCTGGTCGGCATGGGGGAGCGCACCACACGCCAGGCCGTCTACCAGCTGGCCGAGCAACTGTTCAAGCAGAAYGGCGCCACGCGCGTGATCGGCTGCCTGATGCCGAAGAGCCGCGCGGCGATGCACCTGGACACCGTGTTCAGCTTCTGCGATCGCGACCTGGTGACCTCCTTCAGGGAGGTCGTCGACCAGGTGCGCTGCTACAGCGCGCGTCCGGACGGCAAGGGCGGCCTCGAAGTCCGCCTCGACCCGGGCCACCTGTTCGAGGTGGTGCGGGATGCGCTCGGCCTGAAGGAACTGCGCGTGGTGGAGACCGGCGGCAACGCCTGGCAGTCGCAGCGCGAGCAATGGGACGACGGCAACAACGTGGTCGCGCTCGAACCCGGTGTCGTCGTCGCCTATGACCGCAATCCCCACACCAACACCCTGTTGCGCAAGGCGGGGGTCGAAGTCATCACCGTGCGCGGCTCCGAACTGGGACGCGGGCGAGGCGGCGGGCATTGCATGACCTGCCCGATCTCGCGCGACCCGGCCTATTGACCCGATCTTTCCTGGAGAGAACGACATGAGCTTCAATCTTCGCAACCGCTCCCTGCTGACGGTACAGGACTACAGCCAGCGCGAATTCCGCTACCTGCTCGACCTGGCGCGCGATCTCAAGCGCGCCAAGTACGCACGCACCGAGCAGAAGCACCTGCAGGACAAGGAAATCTGCCTGATCTTCGAAAAGACCTCCACGCGCACCCGTTGCTCGTTCGAGGTCGCCTGCCACGATCAGGGCGCGAACGTGACCTATCTCGACCCGGCGGGCTCGCAGATCGGCCACAAGGAGTCGTTCAAGGACACGGCCCGCGTGCTGGGACGCATGTACGACGCGATCGAGTACCGCGGCGCCAGCCAGGGCGGCGTCGAGACGCTCGCCAAGTACGCGGGCGTGCCGGTGTTCAACGGCCTGACCGACGAATACCACCCGACGCAGATGCTGGCCGACGTGATGACGATGCGCGAGCACTGCGACAGGCCGCTGACCGACATCAAGTACGCCTTCATGGGCGATACGCGCAACAACATGGGCCATTCGCTGATGATCGTCGGCTGCCTGATGGGGATGGACGTGCGCATCTGCGGGCCGAAGACGCTGTGGCCTTCGGAGGAGTTCGCC
>NZ_JBFUCI010000040.1:0-24513 GCF_056405335.1 Variovorax sp. P1_H12_2 | reverse complement strand
ATGGCGAACAGCGGCTCGACCCCGTCCGGCGCGGCGAGCGCGCAGCGGTGCAGTGCGAAGTGGGCTGTGCGCGCCACGGTGGCACCTGCGAGGACGGCCTGGAACTGCGCGCGGGTCTTGAGCCGCTGCATGGAAGCCAACCGCGGGACGCCGTCGGACGGTGAGGGCGGCAGCGGGTCGACTGGCAACGGTGCCGGCGCGCCTTAGACGGCCAGGCGCTTGCGGCCCTTGGCGCGGCGTGCGTTGATCACGGCGCGGCCACCGCGGGTCTTCATGCGGACCAGGAAACCGTGGGTACGGGCGCGGCGGACTTTGGAAGCTTGATAAGTGCGTTTCATGATGATTTTCCTGATTCACCGGCAAGGCCGGCGTGTGAGCCTCCGGGTCCCGAAGGCCGTCGGCGCGATTCCTAAGTTTCTTAATTAGTCCTTGGCCGGAGAGGCCCCTGAGGCCCCCCCTGAGGCCCCCAGATACACGGACATACCCCGAAACACACAAAGAGGTTTTGAGGGAAACCCGCGATTATCGCAAAGTTTCGTCCGCGCCACAATCACCGGCGCCGATCCGGGCCTCTTCGACGACCGCCGAAACGGTGTGGATAAGGTTTTGACAAGTTAGAATCGACGGCGCATCGCGGGTGCGACTATCCACAATATCAAGACGAGAGATGGCTGAGGGACAAACCACTTTTCAGAGCACCCATGCCGAGTGACGGCATCGGCGACAGCCTCTGGCAGGCCTGTGTCGACCAGCTCGCACAGGAGCTGTCCGAACAGCAATTCAACACCTGGATCAAGCCACTGACCGCACGGGTCGCGGACGATCTTTCGCGGGTCACGATCTTCGTGGCCAACCGCTTCAAACTCGACTGGATCCGGGCCCAGTACGCCGGCAAGATCGCCGCCATGGCGGAGAAGCTCTACGGTCAGCCTGTGATTATCGAGTTAGCGCTCGCTCCTCGGGAAATCGTTGTCAGGCCTGTATCGATGGCCGTGATTTCCGAAACCGACGTGCCGCGCGACCTGCCCGCGCCGGGCGAGGATCCGGCGGCTGCGGCTTTCAAGAACCGGCTGAACTCCGGCCTTACTTTCGACACCCTGGTGGAAGGCACGGCGAACCGCATGGCGCGCGCCGCCGCCATGCACGTGGCCGGCATGCCGGGCCACCTCTACAACCCGCTTTTCATCTATGGCGGCGTCGGCCTGGGCAAGACCCACCTGATGCACGCGGTGGGTAACCGCTTGCTCGCCGACCGGCCGGACTCCAAAGTTCTCTACATCCATGCGGAGCAATTCGTTTCGGATGTGGTCAAAGCCTATCAGCGCAAGACTTTCGACGAGTTCAAGGAGCGCTACCACTCGCTCGATCTGCTGCTGATCGACGACGTCCAGTTCTTCGCCAACAAGGATCGGACGCAGGAAGAGTTCTTCAACGCCTTCGAAGCCTTGCTGGCCAAGAAGTCGCACATCGTGATGACCAGCGACACCTATCCCAAGGGTCTGGCGGATATTCACGAGCGGCTGGTTTCGCGCTTCGATTCGGGTCTGACAGTCGCGATCGAGCCGCCCGAGCTCGAGATGCGCGTCGCGATCCTGATCAACAAGGCGCGTGCCGAGAGCGCCGAGATGCCTGAAGAGGTGGCCTTCTTCGTTGCCAAGAACGTGCGCTCCAACGTGCGTGAGCTCGAAGGCGCGCTGCGCAAGATCCTGGCCTACTCGCGCTTCAACCAGAAAGAGATCTCGATCGCGCTGGCGCGGGAGGCGCTGCGCGACCTGCTGTCGATCCAGAACCGGCAGATCTCGGTCGAGAACATCCAGAAGACGGTGGCCGACTACTACAAGATCAAGGTCGCCGACATGTACTCGAAGAAGCGGCCGGCCTCGATCGCCCGGCCGCGCCAGATCGCGATGTACCTGGCCAAGGAACTCACGCAGAAAAGCCTGCCCGAGATCGGCGAGCTGTTCGGTGGCCGCGACCACACGACGGTGCTGCACGCGGTGCGCAAGATCTCGGGCGAGCGCCAGCAGCTCACCGAGCTCAACCAGCAGTTGCACGTGCTGGAACAAACCCTCAAAGGCTGACCGGTGAGCGCCCTGTACAGAAGCGCTGCGGCCTGTCAAAGGACAACTCTGTGGACAGTTCCGGTGCAAAAAGGCACTTGTCCACAGGCTGGAGATACGGCCCGAAGTTGTGCGCTTTGGCGCGACAGCAAAAAAGCACGGCTGCGCACAGCCGGCCGGCTGCCGCAAGTGCCTGTCACGAAAGCGGAAAATGCTCCTGTCCACAGCGCAGCGCGTCCCTTATCTACTACTACTAATTTGAATTAAAGAAATAAAGAAGAGGTAAGACAATGATCGTTTTGAAGGCTACACAAGACAAAGTCCTCGCGGCGCTGCAATYGGTGGCGGGGATCGTGGAGCGGCGCCACACGCTGCCCATCCTGGCCAACGTGCTGATCCGCAAGACCGGCGGCCAGATCCAGCTGACCACCAGCGACCTCGAGATCCAGATCCGGACCCAGGCCGAGCTTGGCGGCGACGAGGGCAACTTCACGACCACCATCGGCGCGCGCAAGCTGATCGACATCCTGCGCACCATGCCGGCCGACCAGACCGTGAGCCTCGAATCCAGCGCCAGCAAGCTGGTGCTCAAGGGCGGCAAGAGCCGTTTCACGCTGCAGTCGCTGCCGGCCGAGGACTTTCCGCTGGTCCAGGAAGCGGCCAATTTCGGCCCGGTCTTCAGCGTGCCGCAAAAGACGCTCAAGGACCTGCTCGGCCAGGTGTCGTTCGCGATGGCGGTGCATGACATCCGCTACTACCTCAACGGCATCCTGTTCGTCGCCGAGGGCAAGCAGCTGAGCCTGGTGGCGACCGACGGCCACCGGCTGGCCTTCGCCTCGGCCATGCTCGACGTCGAAGTGCCGCGCCAGGAAGTGATCCTGCCGCGCAAGACCGTGCTTGAGATGCAGCGCCTCTTGTCCGACGCCGAAGGCGCGATCGAGATGCAGTTCGCGAACAACCAGGCCAAGTTCAGCTTCGGCGGCATGGAATTCGTCACCAAGCTGGTCGAGGGCAAGTTCCCCGACTACAACCGCGTGATTCCGAAGACCCACAAGAACACGGTCACGCTGGGCCGCGCGCCGCTGCTGGCCAGCCTGCAGCGCACCGCGATCCTGACCAGCGAGAAGTTCAAGGGCGTGCGGCTCAACATCGAGCCCGGCACCCTGCGCATTGCCTCGAACAACGCCGAGCAGGAAGAGGCGCAGGACGAGCTCGACATCGACTACGGCGGCGACACGATCGAGATCGGCTTCAACGTCACCTACCTGATCGATGCGCTGGCCAACATGAGCCAGGACATGGTGAAGCTGGACCTGGCCGACTCCAACAGCTCGGTGCTGATGACGATTCCCGAGAATGCGTCGTTCAAGTACGTCGTCATGCCAATGAGGATTTAGCACACCCCCAGGTTGGCTCACTTCGTGTAGCCGCCCACCCCCTTGCAGGGGGCGATACCAGCGGCCCGGCGAAGCCGGTTCCGCGGTATCTCCCGAACAGACGGTGCCCAGCCAGGCGCCAGACAGAAAGACAGTGATGAGCGAAGAAAACAAGCCGGAAGTGCCGCACACCGAGCCGGTTTACACCCCTGAAATCGACAGCGCGATTCCGATCGAGGTGATCCCGGCCGACACGACCTACGGTGAAGGCTCCATCACGATCCTCGAAGGGCTGGAGGCCGTGCGCAAGCGCCCGGGCATGTACATCGGGGATACCTCCGACGGCACCGGGCTGCACCACCTGGTGTTCGAGGTGGTCGACAACTCGATCGACGAGGCACTGGCGGGGTATTGCGATGACATCGTCGTGACCATCCACACCGACAACTCGGTCTCGGTCACCGACAACGGCCGTGGCATCCCGACCGGCGTCAAGATGGACGACAAGCACGAGCCCAAGCGCTCGGCAGCCGAGATCGCGTTGACCGAACTGCACGCAGGCGGCAAGTTCAACCAGAACAGCTACAAGGTCTCGGGCGGCTTGCACGGCGTGGGCGTGAGCTGCGTCAACGCGCTGAGCAAGATGCTGCGCCTGACGGTGCGGCGCGAGGGCAAGGTCCACACGCTGGAGTTCAGCAAGGGCTTCGTGCAGAACCGCATCGTCGACGTCGTCAACGGCGTCGAGGTCTCGCCGATGAAAGTCACGGGCGAGACCGAGAAGCGCGGCACCGAGGTGCACTTCCTGCCCGACTCGGAGATCTTCAAGGAAAACGCGGATTTCCACTACGAGATCCTCAGCAAKCGGCTGCGCGAGCTGAGCTTCCTGAACAACGGCGTGCGGATCCGCCTGCTCGACGAGCGTACCGGCAAGTCGGACGATTTCTCGGGCGCCGGCGGCGTCAAGGGCTTCGTCGAGTTCATCAACAAGGGCAAGACCGTCCTGCACCCGAACGTGTTCTACGCCGCCGGCGAGAAGCCCGCCGAGACCTACGGCGGCATCCCCGGCACCCACATCGGCGTCGAAGTCGCGATGCAGTGGAACAGCGGCTACAACGAGCAGGTGCTGTGCTTCACCAACAACATTCCGCAGCGTGACGGCGGCACCCATCTGACCGGCCTGCGCGCCGCGATGACCCGGGTCATCAACAAGTACATCGAAGAAACCGAGCTGGCCAAGAAGGCCAAGGTCGAGGTCACCGGCGACGACATGCGCGAGGGCCTGTGCTGCGTGCTGAGCGTGAAGGTGCCCGAACCCAAGTTCTCGAGCCAGACCARGGACAAGCTGGTGTCGAGCGAGGTGCGCGCGCCGGTGGAAGACATCGTCGGCCGGCTGCTGTCCGACTACCTGCAGGAGCGTCCGAACGACGCCAAGATCATCTGCGGCAAGATCGTCGAGGCGGCGCGGGCGCGCGAAGCGGCGCGCAAGGCGCGCGAGATGACGCGCCGCAAGGGCGTGCTCGACGGCATGGGCCTGCCGGGCAAGCTGGCCGACTGCCAGGAAAAGGACCCGGCGCTGTGCGAGGTCTACCTGGTGGAGGGCGATTCCGCCGGCGGTTCCGCCAAGCAGGGCCGCGACCGGAAGTTCCAGGCCATCCTGCCGCTGCGCGGCAAGATCCTGAACGTCGAGAAGGCGCGCTACGAGAAGCTGCTCACCAGCAACGAAATCCTGACCATGATCACGGCGCTCGGCACCGGCATCGGCCGGGCCGGCGCGACGACCTCGGGCGGCGGCGCCGACGACTTCAATGTCGCCAAGCTGCGCTACCACCGCATCATCATCATGACCGACGCCGACGTCGACGGCGCCCACATCCGCACGCTGCTGCTGACCTTCTTCTATCGGCAGATGCCCGAGTTGGTCGAGCGCGGCCACATCTACATCGCCCAGCCGCCGCTGTACAAGGTCAAGGTCGGCAAGGAAGAGCAGTACCTCAAGGACGGGCCGGCGCTCGACGCCTTCCTGCTCAAGGTGGCGCTGAAGGACGCCAGCGTCGCCACCGGCGGCGCGAGCCCGACGACCCTCAGCGGCGACACGCTGGCTGAACTGGCGCGCAAGCACCAGCTCGCCGAGGCCGTGATCGCGCGGCTCGGCGTGTTCCTCGATGCGGCAGCGCTGCGCGCCATCGCCGACGGCGTCTCGCTCGACCTCGACACCACCGCCAGCGCCGAGGCCTCGGCCGTGGCGCTGCAGAACAAGCTGCGCGAACTCAACACCACCGGCGCGCCGGCCGACGTGTCGAGCGAATTCGACACCCGTACCGACAAGCCGCTCCTGCGCATCAGCCGCCGCCATCACGGCAACATCAAGAGCAGCGTGCTGACGCAGGACTTCGTCCATGGCGCCGACTACGCGGCGCTGGCCGAGGCCGCCAAGACCTTCCGCGACCTGCTGGGCGAGGGCGCCGTGGTCAAGCGCGGCGAAGGCGAGCGCGCCAAGGAGGAAAAGGTCAACGATTTCCGCGAAGCGATGCGCTGGCTGATCGGCCAGGCCGAGAACGCGACCGCGCGCCAGCGCTACAAGGGGTTGGGCGAGATGAACCCCGAGCAGCTGTGGGAAACGACGATGGACCCGGCGGTGCGCCGGCTGCTGCGGGTGCAGATCGACGACGCGATCGAGGCCGACCGCGTGTTCACGATGCTGATGGGCGACGAGGTCGAACCGCGGCGCGCGTTCATCGAGCAGAACGCGCTCAGGGCCGCGAACATCGACGTTTGAGCGTTCAGCTGCGGCGTTCGGCCGAGGCGGTCAGCGCCACCCGGCCGGGCGTCCGCCCGAGTCCGCCCACGACCCCCGCAGCCACCAGCACCAGCGCGCCGCTCAGCAGCATCGCGGTCGAGATGCCCCAGCCGTCGACCGCGAGGCCACCGAGCAGGGCGCCGGAGGCGATCGCCACCTGGAAGCCGCTGACCAGCAGCGCCTGGCCGGCTTCGGGTGCATCGGGCACGGCTTCCATCATCCAGCCGGTCAGTGCGACCGGGATCATGCCGAAGGCGACGCCCCAGGTGATGACCACCGCAGCGCCGGCCACGAAGCCGCTGCCCACCACCGTCGACAGCAGCAGCGCGGTGGCCAGCAGCACGGCCGCCAGCAGCGCGGCGGAGCGCACGTTGCGCGCGACCAGGCTGCCGCCGATGAAGGTGCCGACGAAGCCGACCGCGCCGTAGGCCAGCAGCAAGGCCGTGACCGGGCCCGAGCCCAGTCCGAAGACCTGCTGCAACAACGGCTTGAGGTAGGTGTAGGCCGCGAAGTGCCCGGCGACCAGGAACAGCACGGCCAGCAATCCGACCTGCGCCATGCGCCGGGTCAGCGGCGTGAGCAGGTCGCGCGGCCGGATGGCGCGGGCCGGCGGCATCGCGGGCAGCAGCCAGATCTGCACCGCGAGCACGATCGCCGCCAACCCGCCCGTGACACCGAAGGCCGCGCGCCAGCCGGCCAGCGTGCCGACCAGCGCCCCGGCCGGCACGCCGAGCACGGTGGCCACCGAAACGCCGGCGAGCACCAGCGACATGGCGCGCGCCTGGGAGCCCGGCGCCACCAGTTGCGTGGCGGCGCTCGGCGCGAAGGTCCAGAAGCCGCCGACGCACAGGCCCAGCATCARCCGGGCCACCAGCATGGTCGTGAAGTCGGGCGCGAAGGCGGCCAGCAGGTTGGAAGCGACCAGCAGCGCCGTGAGCGCCACCATGACGGTGCGGCGGTCGAGGCGGCCGGAAGCGACGATCAGCGCCGGTCCGGCGAAGGCGGCGAGCACCCCCGGCATCGTGACCATCAGGCCGGCCGTGCCGTCGCTGACCTGCAGGCCGGCGCCGATGTCGGTGAGCAGGCCGATCGGCAGGAATTCGGTCGTGACCATCGCGAAAGTGCCGACGGCGATGGAGCCAACCGCGAGCCAGGCGGCGCGCGACGAATCGGCGACGGGGGCCGACGTATCCGCGCAGGGGGAGCAGGGTGCGTTCATGAGGGCGACAGAAAGCGGCTTGGGCGCGGCTTCCGGAGCTTTGTTGCGAGGTCATCGAGTCTGGCCGTGGATCGCAGGCCCCGAAGCGTCGCGCGGAACATCTCAATTTCCGGTTCGCCAACAATGAAAACCGTCGGTTGTCATGCGTTTTTCGTTCTTTGTGCGTCTCGGCGGCGCCACTGCGTGTAAACGCTATTCCTAGCCCGACTCTTGCTAAGGAGAATTGCCGGCGAGCAATCGCCATTCATGAGCAAGGACAGCAGAGCAATGACCCCGATCCGGTTTTGGCGGCCCGCAGCGGCCCTGGCGATCCTCGGTGCATTCACTTCGGCGCAGGCGTTGACGAATCCGCCGATCCGAATTGCCCAGGGCATCGAATACATGTGCGGCGGCAAGAGCAGCGCCGAGGCGAGCTTCATGGAGACGGTGGCGCCGCGCTGGGCCGCGACCCTGGAGTTCGCGGTCAGCCGCGGCAAGCCGGGCCAGTTTCCGAGCGACGTGAAGGTCGTGGTTCGCGAGCGCTATTCCGGCCGGCTGGTGATGGAGGCGGCCACCGGCGCACCGATCATGCTGGCACGGCTCGACCCCGGCGCCTACGAGGTCGAGGCCACGCTGGCCGGGATCACGCTGCAGCAGCCGCTGACCGTGTTCAACGGCTTGAGCACGAAGGCCGTGTTCGTCTGGCCCTCGAACGTCGATTTCGCCGCCGCGATGGGTCTCCCCCGCGCCGAACAACAAGCCTCCGTCAGGTAAACCGGACCTGCGGCTGGCGCCCCCGGCAAGGGGCCTTGAACGCGGAGCGATCGCTCCCACATGAAGAGGCCGGGCTCTGCCCGTCTTTCTGGGCCCCGATGCCGTTTCGCCCCCTCATTCTTCTCACCACGCTGTTGCACGTCTACATCGGGCTGCGGCTGTGGCCGGCGCTGGCGGGCCTGCCGTTCGCGCAGCCTGCGCTGCTGGCGGCGCTGTTCGTGTCGGCCTCGACCATGCCGCTGCCTTTTGTCGGCATGCGTTCCGACAGACCGCAGTTCGGCGACGTCTGGAAGTGGATCGGACTCATCAGCATGGGCYGGTTCTCGTCGATGATCCTGCTCACGCTGTTGCGCGATGCGGGTCTGCTGCTCGGTTGGCTCGGCGCGGCCGCTTCGGGTGCGACCGTCGACTGGGCGCGTTGGGGTGTCTGGAGCGCCGCGGCCGTGCCGCTGGTGGCGAGTGCGACCTCTCTGGTCGGCTTGCTGAACGCGCGGCGCACGGCGGGTGTGGTGCGGGTCGACGTGCCGATCCGCGACCTGCCTTCGGCGCTGAACGGTTTCACGATCGCGCAGCTCAGCGACATTCACGTCGGGCCGACGATCAAGCGCGGCTACATCCAGCGCATCGTGAATGCGGTCAACGCGCTGGGTGCCGACATGGTCGCGATCACCGGCGACCTGGTCGACGGCACGGTGGCCGAACTGCGCGACCATATCGCACCGCTGCAGCAACTCAAGGCACGGCACGGCACCTTCGTGGTGACCGGCAACCACGAGTACTACGCCGGCGCGCATGCCTGGATCGAGGAGTTGCGCCGGCTCGGCCTGCGCGTGCTGCTCAACGAGCACGTGGTGCTGCAGACGCGCAACGTGAAGGGCGCCCAGACCGACGAGGAAGTGCACGAAAGCGCGCTGCTGGTGGCGGGCGTGACCGACTACACGGCGGGGCATTTCGATGCGGCGCATGCGAGCGACCCCTATGGCGCCCTGTTCGACGCGCCGCCGCTGGTGCACACGCGGGTGCTGCTGGCCCACCAGCCGCGCAGCGCGCCGGACGCCGCGGGCGCCGGCTACCACCTGCAGCTCTCCGGTCACACGCACGGCGGCCAGTTCTTCCCATGGAACCTGTTCGTGCCGTTGCAGCAGCCTTTCACGGCCGGCCTGCACAAGCTGCAGGAGATGTGGGTCTACACCAGCCGCGGCACCGGTTACTGGGGCCCGCCCAAACGCTTCGGCGCCCCGTCGGAGATCACCTTGTTGCGGCTGGTGCAGGCTTGAGCCCCCACGCTCCGTCACTTCGTGTACTCGCTGCCCCCCAAGGGGGAAGCAGCAGGCCGCCCGTCCGTGCGAAGCGCGGACTTCGCCGCGCTGGCGGCCCGGCGCCGGCCTGACCTTCAGGCTGCTGCCGGCTTGATGTTGCGCGCGCTGCCGAGCAGCGTGGCGCAGAGCGTTTCGTTGCCGTCGGCATCGACCGCGAACACGTCGGCCGCGCAGACGGTGAGCAGCTTGCCGGCGCTGACCACGCGGCCCCTGGCGCGCAAGGCCGCGCCGACGGCGGGCGCCACCAGCTTCAGCGTGGCGTCGACGGTCGCGTTGATCCAGCCCTCGGGCAGCATGCTGCCGGCAGCACCGACCGCGGCGAAATCGGCCACGGCGAAGACCGGCGTGGCCTGGAGCTGGCCGGGGCGGAAGGTGAAGGCTTCGGCGATCGGGATCTCGAGCTCGACCTCGCCGCGGGCGAGTCGGATGAAACGCAGGCCCAGCGTGCGCGCCATCGGCATCGCGAGCACGGCGCGTTCGAGCTGCTGGAGGTGGGAGGGGGTCATTTCCTGTCCTTTCGAGCGGCCGTCTTCGGCCAGGGGGTGGGGGGCCGGGTCCGGGCGCGTTGCCGGCGGTCCTGCTCGCGCAACCAGGATGCGTGTTCGAGAACCTGGCTGCGCTGCGCCTGCAGTTCGGTGATCTGGCGCTCCAGCGCGTTGGCGCGGTCCTGCAGCGCCTCGGTCATGGTGGCGATGCTCAGGCGGCCGGCGCGATAGGCCGGCAGCAGCTCTCCGATGGCCTGCAGCGAGAAGCCGATGCGCCGCGACATGGCGATGAACACGACTTCGCGGCGCATCGATTCCGGATAGTCGCGGTAGCCCGACGCCGTGCGTGCCGGCAGCAGCAGGCCCATCCGCTCGTAGTGGCGAAGCGCATGCACCGTGACGCCGGCGCGTTGGGCGAGTTCGGAAATCCGCATGTGCGAAGGCTAGCAAGCCTCGCGTTGCACGAAGCTTGGGGCGGCCGGATTTATTCTCGGCCCGGCGTCGCTTCAGGGTTCGGCGCCGGCCGCGAGGACCCGAAGTGTCGGCGTGTCGGGGGCTCTCTCAGGCCTGCTCGGCGAAGAGCCGGCGCGCATTGGAGGTCGCCTTGGCGTGGATCGGCTTGAGACCGCGTTGCGCGATGCGCGCGCTCGCGCTGGACAGTTGGCTCACCGCCTCGGCCGAACGGGCAGCGGCGCTGCCGAAGGCTTCGGCATGGCCCACGGCTTGGGCCGTGGTGGTGCTGGTGGCCAAGGAAAACAGGGCCGCGCCGCTGCTCAACCAGTGCTTCACGGCGCGATTCACCAGCGCGAACTGGGTGGTGTGCAGCTGGTTGGCCATGGCGGCCCCCGATTCGCTCGCCGCCGCGAGCTTTTCGTGGCTCATGAGCTGGAATTCGGCGAGATCGACCTCGCTCGGCAGGAGCCCGGCCTTCGCCATGCGCTCGGTGCGCATCTGGATCACCGAGCCGGACGACAGCAGCATCTCGTGGGTCTTCAAGGCCACGTCGACCCACAGCATGAGCGGGTTGAAGAAGCGCGGCGAAGAGAAGCTGGGAGTCATGGAGGTCTTTGGACGGTATTCGTGGGGCTGATCCGACTATAGACCTCCAGGCCGCTTTTTGCTGCACTGCAGCATCGAATAGGGGTTCCCGTCCTACCCCTCGGCTGGGTGAAATCTCGAGACATGTCGCACACAAGCTTTGCGATGCTTGTTACATTCGCTTTTAAAACGCAAGCCTAGACCTATGACCAACATGCTGCGCTGCCTCAAGCTGCTGCCGTGTGCAGGATGCCTGTCGCTTTCCCTCGCTGCCACAGCGGCGCCGCAGGACAGCGCGCCGGGCATCTACATCGATCTCGGGCAGGGTGTCCATAGCAATGACAACACCGATTCGCTGACGCTCGGGGCGGTGGTGCCGTGGACGCATTGGCCGCAGATCCAGGGCGGCGCCGTGTCGTTCTATTGGGATTTCTTCGTGAGCCAGTGGCGCGCCCCGCGCCCGCACGGCGGGGACAAGCGCAACTACACCCAGCTCGGCGTGATCGCCAACTGGCGCTATCGCTTCGACCAGGGCGATTCGCCCTGGTTCGTCGAGGCCGGCATCGGCGGGACTGTGATGGACCAGCTCTACCGCACCGTCGACCGGGAGTTCAGCACCACCTTCCAGTTCACGGAACAGTTCGGCGTCGGGCGCAGCTTCGGCGGCCAGGGCGAGCACGAGCTGTCGCTGCGGCTGCAGCATTTCTCGAATGCCGCCATCAAGTCGCCGAACCCGGGCGAGACCTTCGTGCGGGTGCGCTACCTCTATCGCTTCTGATCACCGTCAGTCGCTGCACCGGCGCGGCGCAGCTTTCTGACACGCCACTCGGTGGCCACGACGGCCAGCGCGGCGAGAGTCAGTGGCACGAGGTAGTAGATCGCCCGGTACGCGAGCAGGGCGCCCAGCAGCGTGCCCTGCGGCAGCCGGTGCCCGAGCAGCGCCAGGAAGACCGCCTCCAGCACACCCAGTCCGCCCGGCACGTGGGTGATGACACCCGCCACCGCGGCGACCAGGAACACCGCGAGCACTTCCGGRTAGGGCAACTGGTGCAGCAGCAGCAGCCAGACGACGCCGCCCATCAGCGACCAGTTGGCGGCCGAGAGCAGGAGTTGAAGCAGCGCCATGCGCAGCGACGGCGTGTCGAGCTCGTGGCCGCGGATGCGCCAGGTGTGCTCGCGCGCGATGGCGCAAAGGCCCAGGTAGGCGATGCCCGCGACCAGCAGCAGGGCGCCCAGGATGCGCAGCCCCTCGCCGTCCAGTCGCCATTCGGGCGGCAGCGTCATCGGCCAGAAGCAGAACACCGCGCCGGCGAGCACCAGGTAGCCGATCCAGTTGGTCAGCATGCTGAAGCCGAGCAAGCGCGTGATCGTGGCGTTGTCCAGGCCGAGGCGCGAGTAGAGCCGGTACCTGAAAGCGACGCCGCCGATCAGCGCGCCGAGGTTGAGGTTGAAGGCGTAGCTGATGAAGGTGACGCGCATCACCACGCGAGTGCCGAGCCGGTGGCCGGTCATGCGTCGGCCGAGGAGGTCGAAGGTGCTGTAGAGCAGGTGGCTGCAGCCTGCGAGTGCGCCGGCTGCGAGCAGCGCGGGTAGCGGGATGTCGTGCAGCGCGTCGAGCACCTCGCCCCAGTCGATCGTGCGGGCCTGGCGCACGATGAGTACGAGCACGACCGCGAAGAAGAGCCAGGCGGCGATCCGCCGCAGGCGCGCCCAGGGTCCGGCTGCCTTCGGCCACGGTGGCGCGGCGTCGCCCGCAGCGGGCCGGCGGGCCATCATGCCCTGTCCGTCCGGGTGGCGCTGGCGTCTTTCGGCTCGGGCGTCTCGAGCGGCTCCAGCCGCGGCGCATGGCGCGGCAGCCAGCCGACCCAGGAGGGATACCAGCGCAGCAGGTGGAAGACGAAGAAGCTGCGCACCAGCCGCCAGCCGCTCCATTCGCCCAGGTCCGAGGCCTGGACCCGCTTGCACTTGTTCCGCATCAGCGTATCGAGCCGCTCCCACAGCGCCTGGTTGAAGGATCGGTCGCGAACGATCACGTTCGCTTCGAGGTTCAGCGACAGGCTCAGCGGGTCCAGGTTGCTCGAGCCGACGGTGCTCCAATCGTCGTCCGCCAGCGCCACCTTGCCGTGCAGCGGGCGCTCGCAGTACTCGTAGATGCGCACGCCGGCGTGCAGCAGGTGGTGGTAGAGCAGGCGGGCTGCCGCCTTCGCGATCGGCATGTCGGGCTCGCCCTGCAGGATCAGCCGGACATCGACCCCGCGCCGCGCGGCGCGGCGCATTTCCTTGATCATCCGGTAGCCGGGGAAGAAGTAGGCATTGGCGATCACGATGCGATGCCGCGCACTGCGGATGGTGGCGAGGTAGTGGCGCTCGATGCCGTTCGTGTGGCGGCGGTTGTCGCGGGTCACGAACTGCGCTGCGGCCTCTCCCGCCGGCGCGGTGTTGTCGTGCACGGCGGCCTTGAGCCGGCGCCGGTACCAGCCCGGGCCCTTGCCGCCGATCGCGATCGCTTGCAGCACGAAGCGATGGATCTCCGAGACGATCGGACCGGCGAGCTCGACCGCGTAGTCCTGCTTGGCCTTGGGGCCGAAGTCGAGCAGGTGATCGGCCGAATAGTTGATCCCTCCGACGAAGGCGAGCGCGCCGTCGATGACCGCGATCTTGCGGTGCATGCGCCGCAGGACGTTGAACCGCTGGCCGAAGAAGCGCCGGCCCGGATCGAACACCCGCACCTGGACACCCGCGGAGGTCAGCCCGCGGATGAAGCCGGGCGACAGCGAGGGCGAGCCGAAGCCGTCGATCATCAGGTCGACTTTCACGCCGCGCGCAGCCGCCGCGCGCAGGGCGGCGTGCAGTTGCTCGCCGACCTTGTCCTCGAACAGGATGAAAGTCTCGACGACGACCTCGCGCCGGGCCTCGCGGATGGCTTCGAACACGCGCGGGAAGAACTGCTCGCCGTTCTCCAGCARTGCGACGCGGTTGCCTTCGGTCCAGCGTCGGCCGGCGGCCCGGGTGTCTTCGGCGTAGCCGCTCACAGCGCGATCTCCGCCACCAGCGGCGTATGGTCCGACAGGTGAGACCAGGGCTTGCGCGGCAGCACGACCGGCGAATGCGCGCTCGCGTTGCGCACGTAGATTCGGTCCAGCGGCAGCATCGGAAAGCGCGCGGGAAAGGTCCTCGCGGCGCTGCCGTTGGCCTGCACGAACACTTCGCGCAGCAATGCGCCCTGCGCGAGGATTTCGTGCGCGCGGCCGCGCCAGTCGTTGAAGTCGCCGGCCACGATCAGCGGCGCATCCGGCGGCACCTCGTCGCGCACGATATGGCACAGCAGCTCAAGCTGCTGCGTGCGGTGCGCTTCGGCCAGCCCGAGGTGGGCGCAGATCGCGTGGACGTCGATCGGCCGTGCCGGCAGCCGCAGCACGCAATGCAGCAGGCCGCGCTTCTCCGGACCGGCGATCGAAATGTCATGGTTGCGGTAGTGGACGATCGGAAACTTCGACAGCACGGCGTTGCCGTGGTGCCCCCTGGGGTACACCGCGTTGCGGCCATAGGCGAACTGCGGCCACATGGTGTCGGCCAGGAACTCGTAGTGCGGCGCCTCGGGCCAGTTGTCGATTTTGCGCGAATGGCGCGAGTGGGTGCCCAGCACTTCCTGCAGGAACACCACATCGGCGCCCACCGTGCGTACCGCCTCGCGCAGTTCCGGCAGGATGAACTTGCGATTCAGCGCCGTGAAGCCCTTGTGGGTGTTCACGGTCATGACCTTGAGCGAGGTCGAAGAGGCCGCCGCGACGGCCGAATGGGAGGTGGGCTTCACAGCCTTCGTTGTAAGCCCGAGGCTGTGCCGCGGCTGTAGGAACGCACCACCTTCTTCGCCGGCTTGTGCGGGACGGGCAGCGTCCTGACCGCTTCGCCGTCGACGTCTGCGGCGACCCTAGGTAAAAGCCCCCGGCGCGCGAGCGCCGGGGGCTTGGTTCCGCATGGGGCCGTATCAGCTCTTGGCGGGCGGCGGGGCGGAATGATGGCGATGCCCGCCAGGGCCGCCGTGACCCTCGTGCGCACCGAAGCGAGGCATCGATTCCGCATCGAAGGTCTTCTGCTGCTCCGGCGTCAGCGTCGCGTAGAAGCTGCGCGTCGCATCGGCCCGCTTGGCGAACATCGCGCTGCGCTCGGCCTGGCGCGCCTGCATGCGGTCGAGGCGCTGCGGTGTCGTCAGCTTGGCGAACTCGGCGCGTTCGGCATCGGCTTGACCCATGGGACGGGCCGGCCGCTGCTGGGCCGCCGTGAAGCTGCTCCAGCCGCCTTCCTGGGCCGGCGTGAGCTTCAGCTTTTCCTTCAGCGCCGCGAGGCGCTTGGCGTGCTGCGCCTGCATGCGCTCCAGGCGCTGGGCGTGGTCGGCGCGGTCGTGGGTCGGCTTGGCCGGGGCTTGTGCGCCGGTCTGCGCCTCGGCGGCCGGCGGCGGCGTCACCGGGGCCTGGGCGAAGGCACCCGAGCAGGCGAAGGTGGCGGAGGCCAGCAAGCCGGCCAGGAGGAATTTCTTGCGGGACGGGATCATGACAGTGCTTCCTTTCGAAGAAGCCCGCCGCCGATGGGCAGCAGGTGAAGCCAAGTGTGGCGACCGCATGTATCGCGACCGTGAGCCCGGGGTTAGCGCGGGTAAAGATAGATGAAGGCGCTGCGCCGCGTTGCCAGCGGCGGCGGCGGTCCAGGGCGCGTGCGTTTCGGCGCGCCTCAGCCCAGCTTGCCGCTCTGGAAGTCGTGCATCGCCTGGGTGACCTGCTCGCGCGTGTTCATCACGAAGGGGCCGTACTGGGCGATCGGTTCGTGCAGCGGCTTGCCGGCGATCAGCAGGGCGCGTGCCGGACTGTGGTTGGACGCCGGCGCACGCAGTACGGCGCCGTCGCAGCCCGGCTCGTTGGCGAGGATCGCCATGCGCTTGGTCGGGATCTCGCTGTTGCCGATGTAGAGCGACTCGCGAAAGACATAGACCAGCGCGTTGTGGTCGTCCGGCAGCGGCTGGGCGAATTCGGCACCGGGAGGCAGTTCGATGTCGAGGTAGAGCGGCTCGGTATGTTCGCGCTGCATCGCACCCTTGACGCCGTGGCTGTGGCCCGCGATGACACGCACGTGCGCACCGGACGGGGTGATGAATTCGGGGATCTCGGGGCTCTGGATGTCGCGATACCAGGGCTCCCGCATCTTGTCCCTGGCCGGCAGGTTGAGCCAGAGCTGGAAGCCTTCCATGAGGCCTTCTTCCTGCTCGGGCAGTTCGCTGTGCACCAGTCCGCGGCCGGCGGTCATCCATTGCACGCCGCCGTTCGAGAGCAGGCCTTCATGGCCCGCGCTGTCGCGGTGGCGCATGCGCCCCGAGATCATGTAGGTCACGGTTTCGAAGCCGCGGTGCGGGTGGCTCGGGAAGCCGCCGATGTAGTCCCCGGCGTTGTCGCTGCCGAAGGCATCGAGCATCAGGTAGGGATCGAGCCGCTGCTGCAAGGGTTGGTGCAGCACCCGCGTGAGCTTGACGCCATCGCCGTCGCTGGTCGAGACGCCGGCGACGATCTGGTCGATGCCTCGCGGCCGGGCGAGCGACGCCGGTTCGACCGCGTGGGTGGGGTGGGCGTGGGAGGGGTGGCTCATGGCGGCATGGTGGCACGGTTGAGGCGACCGCGCCGCTGGTGGGGCTGTAGCAGACAGACACCGGCCGGTCAGCCCAGCGCCTCGAGTTCCCAGGACACGCTCTGCCAGGCCACGCCGAATCCCGCGGCGGCGGCGGGCGCCGTGCCGGTCCGGATGGCCTCGAGCGCCCACGCGCCGCCTGCGCTCACGCTGTCGATCAGTGGCACCGGAACCGAACCGGCGATGTCGGCGGCGATGCCGGCCAGGGCGGCGCCGCCGAGGATCACGGCCCGCGCCTGGAAGCGCAGCGCGGCCTCGCGGCAGGCCTCGGCCAGCAGGGCGCGGGCGCCGGCGGGGTCCTCGGCGAGTTGGGCGCCGGTCGGCGCCACCGTGTGGATGCCGGCCAGCGAGGCCGAGCAGCCGAGCGAGGATGCCAGCCGCCCGAGCATCGGCCGCCAGCGTTCGCCGCCGGTCACGATGGCGAAACGGCCGTGCCGTGTCGCCGCCGCGAAGGCGGCTTCGGCCAGGCCGCCGACCGGCACGCCGGCGCCGTCGCGCAATGCGAACAGCCCCGGGTCGCCGAAGCAGCCGATCAGGATGGCATCGGGCCGCTCGCCGTGCGCGTGTGCCGCGGCCCAGGCGTCGAGCACCGCGTGCTGCGCCACCGCGTAGGTGGCCTCGCTGGCGATGTAGGGGGCGCCGAAGCGGGCGGTGACCGTACGGACGCTCGCCGCGCTGCCGAGTTGCGCCTGCAGATGCTGCTGCAGGAGGACGCTCACCGCGGCGGAGGTGTTCGGGTTGATCACCAGCAGACGGGTCATGGGCGGGCCTGCATCAGCGTGCGCGCTTCGCGCGTGGGCGCAGCAAGGCGGCGGTTCCCAGCGCGAGCGCCATCACGGCGAAGGACACGACGGTGGTCACCGTGCCGAGCGCGTAGATCGATGGCGTGGTCACGGTGGAGGTCAGCGCCTGCAGCTCGAGCGGCAGCGTGTTGACATCGCCGATGGCTTGCGAAGTGCGCGCGATCTCGTCCCAGCTCAGCGTGAAACCGAACATGCCGATGCCGACCACCGATGGCCCGATCAGCGGCAGAACGACGTGCAGAAAGCTCTGCCACGGCGTCGCGCCGAGGTCGCACGCGGCTTCCTCGTAGGCGGGATTGAAGCGGTTGAAGACCGCGAACATGATCAGGAGACCGAAGGGCAGCGTCCAGGTCAGGTGGGCGCCGAGCGCCGAGGTGAGGAGCCCGAGCGCGGTGCCGTAGTTCTCGAGCGTGCCGGTGGCACCCAAGGCGCCGAGTGCGCCCTTGAGGCCACTGTCGAGCAGCCGGAACTGCAGGCCGATGCCCAGCGACACGATGATCGACGGCATGATCAGGCTCGCCACGGTGACGAAGAACAACGCGTTGCCGCCCTTGAGCCGCTTGCGGAAGGCCAGGCCGGCCAGGACCGACAGCAGCACGGTGCACAGCATCACCACCGCACCGAGCATCAGCGAGCGCCCGAAGGCGGCGCCGATGTCGACGGTGCCCAAGCCTTCGGCGAGCTTGCGGAACCAGTGCAGCGAGACGCCGCGCAGCGGAAAGGTGAGGCCGCCCTCGGGGCCCTGGAAGCTCAGCACGAAGATCGTGATCATCGGGCCGTAGAGGAAGACCACGAACAGCGCGAAGATGATCGCCAGGGGCCAGTATCCGGGGCTGCGCTGCTCACCGATCATTTTCGCTCCCCCGGCGCGCCCCTGGTCCAGAGTTGCCGTGGAACCGGCTTTGCCGGGCCGCAGGCGACGCCCCCTGCAAGGGGGTGGGCGGCTACACGAAGTGAGCCAACCTGGGGGTGTTTCATAGTTCTTTGCGGATGTCGACGAGGCGCATGAGTCCCCAGATGATCATCAGCACCACCGCCAGCAGGATCATCGCGTTGGCCGCCGCCAGCGGGAACTGCAGGTAGGAGGTCTGGACCTGGATGATCTTGCCGACCGAGGCGATCTGCTGGCCGCCCATCACGCCGATGGTGACGAAGTCGCCCATCACGATCGTGATGACGAAGATCGAGCCGATCAGGATGCCGGTGCGCGACAGCGGCACGATCACGTTCCACAGCGTCTRCCAGCCCGAAGCGCCCGAGTCGCTGGCGGCTTCGAGCAGCGAGCGGTCGATGCGCATCATCGAGTTGAAGATCGGCACGATCATGAACATCGTGTAGAGGTGCACGAAGGCCAGCACCACCGAAAAGTCCGAGAACAGCAGCCACTCGACCGGCGTGTCGACCAGGCCCATGCCCATGAGTCCCTGGTTCACCAGCCCGTTGCGCCCCAGCAGCGGCACCCACGAGATCATGCGGATGACGTTGGAGGTCCAGAACGGCACGGTGCACAGCACGAACAGCAGCGTCTGCATGCCCGGCGAGCGCACGTGGAAGGCCAGGAAGTAGGCCACCGAGAAGCCGATCAGCAGCGTGATGCCCCAGACCAGCAGGCAGAACTTGAGCGTGCTGATGTAGGTCGACAAGGTGACGCAGAAGTCGCCGTTGTCGGTGAGGTGCGAGCAGCCTTCGAAGATGCTCAGGTAGTTGCGCGGCGAGACCGCCGGGATCAGCTCGTACTCGTTGAAGTCCCACAGGCTGACCATCGCGATCAGCGCCAGCGGGATCAGGAAGAACAGCAGGAACACGAGCCCGAACGGCGCCGCCTGCCACCAGGCCTTGATGGGTTTGGTGGGCGGCGATGTGGCGCGGCCAATGGCGGCAGGTGCACTCATGAATGAAGTGGAAGGTGGAGTGTTTCCTCAGGCGAGCAACGCGAAGCCCGTTGGTGGGACACCGCGGAACCGGCTTTGCCGGGCCGCTGGTGTCGCCCCCGGCAGGGGGTGGGCGGCTACGCGCAGTGAGCCAACCTGGGGGGCGAGCTCATGCCGCCACGAACTCGTTCCATTTCTTTACCATGTACTCGTTCTCGTCCATCACCGCGTTCCAGCACGCGATGCCGCCCATGCGCTCCTCGTAGCTGCCGCCGTCGCGCAGCGCGCCGGCCTTGGCGATGACGTCGCCCTGCGGGCTCTTGATGTCCTGCGTGGCGGGCTTGCCTTCCATCCAGTAGGCCCACTCGTAGGGCTCCATCTTGGCCTTGGCGGTTTCCAGCACGGCGCTGTAGTAGCCCTGGCGGTTCAGGTAGGCACCGGCCCAGCCGTCGAGGAACCAGTTGATGAATTCGTACGCGCCGTCGAGTTTCTTGCCCGACAGCGTGGCCGGCAGGCCGAAGCCCGAAGCCCAGGCGCGATAGCCTTCCTTGAGCGGCTGGAAGGTGCAGGCGATGCCCTTGCTGCGCACCGCGGTCACGGCCGGCGACCACATCGACTGGATCACCACCTCGCCCGAGGACATCAGGTTGACCGACTCGTTGAAGTCCTTCCACAGCGCGCGGAACTGGCCCGCCTTCTTCGCTTCGATCAGGGTCTTGATCGTCAGGTCGATCTCGGCCTTGGTCATGTTGCCCTTGTCGGCGTACTTGTGGATGCCCTTGGCCTCCACCACCATCGCCGCGTCCATGATGCCGATCGAGGGGATGTTGAGGATCGCCGCCTTGCCCTTGAACTCGGGGTTCAGCAGTTCGGCCCAGGAGCCGATCGGGCGCTTGATCAGGTCGGGCCGGATGCCCAGCGTGTCGGCGTTGTAGGTGGTCGGGATCAGCGACATGAACTGCGTCGGCGTCTTCGAGAAGGCCTTGCTCTTCTCGCCCTCGAGGAAGATCACCTTGATCGGCGCCGTGCCCTGGTCGCCGACCTTTTTCCCCGCGACCTCGCCCTTGGTGAACAGCGAGGTGATCTTGTCGGCGTTCTTCACGCGCCGCGTGTCGATGCCCTTGAGGTTGCCGGTGGGCACGATCTTCTTCAGCGAGAAGTATTCGGTGTCGATCAGGTCGAAGCTGTTCGGCGCGGTCACGGCGCGCTTGGTGACGTCGTCGGTGGTGACGGCCACGTACTGGATCTCAATGCCGGTGTCGGCCTTGAATTTCTCGGCGATCGCCTTGTCCTGGTTGACCGCGGTGCCGAGGTAGCGCAGCACGATCTTCTCCTGCGCATGGATGGCCGGGAACACGCCCGCCGCGAGGATGCCCGCGGTGCCCTGCAGGAGCGTGCGGCGCTGCACGCCGGTGGAGGGGGTTTCGATCTTTTTGGACATGGGAGGTCTCCTGGAAGGCGGTGGTGAAGAAAGTGAAGGAACCGAAATGCGGGGGCGTGCGTGGCGGGCGCTGTCACGCCGCCATTGCCGCCAGGGCCGCCATCGGCGCGCGCCCGGCAGGCGGCGTGCCGCCACCACGTGCTTCGGGGCGCGTGGCGCCGGGGCCCAGCGTCCGCGCGTCGGCCTCGGCCCACGAGAGGCGCACGCTCTCGCCGACCCCGTGGTTGCGGGCGGCGAAGTCCTTCTCGGTCAGCAGCACCGAAACGCTGCTGAACTCCGGGCGCACGCCCGTGAGGCGCAGGCCCAGCAGCACGTAGGTGCCCTGGTACTCGACATCGGTCACGTGCGCGGGCAGGCCGGTGTCGCCGCCGACGGCGCCCGCGGGCGCGATCCGCATGTGGTCGTTGCGCACCGCGACCAGCCCGTCGTCGAGCGCGAACACGTTGTGGCCGCCCATGAAGCGGGCCACGAATTCGCTGGCCGGATGGTTGTAGACCTCGTGCGGCGAGCCGACCTGCTCGATCAGGCCGTTGTTCATCACCACCATGGTGTCGGCCAGTGCCATGGCCTCCTCCTGCGAGTGCGTGACGTGGATGAAGGTGAGGCCGAGCTCCTTCTGCCAGCGGCGCAGCTCCGCGCGCATCTGGATCCGCAGGAAGGGGTCGAGCGCCGACAGCGGCTCGTCGAGCAGCAGCACGCGGGGTTCGGTGATCAGGGCCCGCGCCAGCGCCACGCGCTGCTGCTGGCCGCCCGACAGCTCGCCCGGCTTGCGCTCGGCCAGGTGCCCCATCGCGACCCGTTGGAGCAGGTTGGCCGCGCGCTTGTGGCGTTCGGTCTTCGAGACGCCCTTCATCTTGAGGCTGAAGGCGACGTTGTCGAGCGCCGACAGGTGCGGGAACAGCGCGAAGCTCTGGAACATCATCGCGGTGCCGCGCGCCGCGGCCGGCAGGTTCGTGATGTTGCGGTTGTCCAGCAGGATGTCGCCGCCGGAGGCCGACTCGTGGCCCGCGACCATGCGCAGCGTGGTGCTCTTGCCGCAGCCCGAGGGGCCCAGCAGGCAGCAGTAGCTGCCGCTGGCGATGCGCAGGTCGATCTGGTCGACCGCGGGCGGGGCGCCGGCGGCGTAGCGCTTGCTCAGCGCGACGATTTCAACGGCTGCGGGCGGGGGGGCGGAGACAGCATCCATTGCGGATGCCATCGCAAGACATGTGCCAGCGAACCGGCGTGCCGCCGGCCTGTCGCCGCGCCGAGTTGGTGCGTGCCGCGGGCCGTGTCAGGGTGGTGGTGCGAAGCGGGCCGCGACCACGCTGCGCAGCAGGGCGTCGCGCTGCGGCTTGCTGATGCCGCGCACGCCTTCGGCCACCCACTTGGCGCGGTCGACGTTGATGTTTCCATCCGCCTGCCACTTGCGTACCGCGGCGGCCGGGTTGTTCAGCATGGCGGCCAGCCAGACCGCCTGCGCCGGCTCGAGATTGCGCGCGGAGCGCTTGAAATAGGTGCGCGCCGCCTTTTCGGCGCCGCAGATCTGGGCGCCCCAGGGCGCGTTGTCGAGGTAGAGCTGCAGGATGCGCGCCTTGCCCAGCGTCTGTTCCATCTCGACCGCGTAGAGCAGCTCGCGCAGCTTGCGGTCGGCGCTTTGCTCGCCGCCCGTCACCAGCATCTTGGCGAGCTGCTGGGTCACGGTGCTGCCGCCGCGCTCGGCCTTGGCGGCCTTCTGGTTGATTTCGAGCGAGGCCGTCAGTTCGACGATGTCGTAGCCCGGATGGGTGAAGAAGCGCTGGTCTTCGGCCGCGATCACGGCGCGCGCCAGCCAGCTCTCGTTGCCGAGCCGGCTCGGTGCGCCGCAGCTGCTGCTGCGCGCGTTGGCGATCGCCTCGGTGCCCAGGCCTTCGACCGTGAAGTCGGCGATGCGCGGCTGCAGCGTGAAGGTGCCGGCGGGCAGCACCACCTGGGCGTTCAGTGCCAGGGTGCCGCCGATGCGGGCGCGTTGCAGCTCCGCCAGGCCGGGCACCAGCGCCGCGTACCAGCGCACGATGGGCGTTTCGGGCACATGGATGTCGATCGTCAGGGCCTTCTGCGACAGCCGGCCGTTCCAGCGGGCATGCAGGATGCCGTCGTCGCTGGCGCCTGCCGTCGTCGCCAGCGGTCCGGGCGGCGCGGCCTCGAGCACGCCGCCGAGCGTGCCGGCGTCGCGGCGCACCGTGCCCCGCAGGCTGTCGAGCCGGATCGGCTGGCTGCCCAGCGCCGGCACCGTGGCACTGCAGGGCGCGCAGCGGAGTTCCAGGGTTTCGGTCGCCGCGTTCCAACCGAACCGGACCGGGCCGTGGGCGGTGTCCAGCGTTCGGCCGGCCAGCCAGGGCGCGAACCAGGTCGAGGTGGCCAGGCGGATCGCGGTCGGTACGCCGACATCGATCGCCACCGGGCCGGCCTGGATGCGTGCCGGCCACTCGTCGGGCCCGGGCGCCAGCGCCAGCCTGAGGATCAGGAACACCGCGACCGCC
The DNA here is from genome assembly GCF_056405335.1 of Variovorax sp. P1_H12_2. Classification (NCBI taxonomy): domain Bacteria; kingdom Pseudomonadati; phylum Pseudomonadota; class Betaproteobacteria; order Burkholderiales; family Comamonadaceae; genus Variovorax; species Variovorax sp. P1_H12_2. The sequence continues at coordinate 1,177 of NZ_JBFUCI010000040.1, read as the reverse complement.
GCAGTCAGCACCAGGGCCAGGGTCGCGAAAAGCAGGTAAACCAGCGCTTTTTTCAGCAAATCACTCTCACTCTGTCAATGTTCCATCACGCCATCGCGTGACCCGCGACACCTGAAACCGGCGCAATCCGACACCAGGGATACCGCGGAACCGGCTTTGCCGGGCCGCTGGTATCGCCCCCTCGAGGGGCTGAGGTCCGCGGCTCCAAGTCTGCCTGCGCAGGCTTGGACGGACCCGAAGAGCCGCTGCCTCTGGCAGCGACTCGGGGCGCCGCAGGCGCTTCGGGGGTGTTTCCATGCATCATTCGATCGGTCTCGCCAGGGTCACAGCTTGCCACGGGCCGCTCGAGCGGCCGCTGGCCGCCGCCCAGTACCAGGCTGAAGTGTCGGTGAAAGCATCGCCCGCGGCGTCGACGATGCGCTCGCAGACCCGGATTTTTTGCCTGGCACCGCGTTCGGCGACGAAACAACGCCACAGTCGTTCGTGCAGGTCGCGCTCCAGACGGGCCTGGGCGATGCCGTAGCCCAGGGCGCGGTAGCAGTCGGCAGCCGGATGCAGCATGCGGGTCGGGGCATTCACCTGGCGCAGCACCAGCACCTGCTCGCCGTCGGTCAGGCGCGCGATGGCGCCTGGAAAGCGTTCGGCGAAGCGGCGTTCGACGGCGCTCATCGCCAGCGGCCGCAGCGGCGCACCGTCCCACTCGCTGGGCCATTCATGGAAGACGCTGGCGGCAGCGCCCGGCGTCGATCGATGCAGCGCCGAGCTGCCCGACCAGGCCAGGCAGAGCAGCATCGCGAGCGCGAACACCGCCTTGTGCAGGATGCGGTGCACGAAGCGGTTGGCGAAGCAGCGCTCAAGCAGCGGGACGGCCATGGCGGTCTCCTCGGGAAGTGGTCATCACCCATGCAATGCCGCCGCAGACGCCGGCCAGCAGCACCAGGCCGAAGGCATCGTGCAGCCAGGCCGCGGGCGCATGGCCGGTGGCTTCGAGCGCCACCAGCACGCTGTTGCGCACGATGTTGCCGGCCAGCACCAGCAGGCCGACGGCCGGCAGCCGTGCCAGGAAGCGCCGGTCGTCGCGCCGGGCCCAGAGCGCGACCACGCAGGCCGTGAAATAGCCGAGCCAGACCATCTGCACGCCCGAGCAGGGTGCGTCGACGATGACCAGCTGGCCTTC
>NZ_JBFUCI010000039.1:0-24768 GCF_056405335.1 Variovorax sp. P1_H12_2 | reverse complement strand
TTTTCCCCCTCCCACCACCACTGCAAAGGAATCACCATGACCACCAAGCTCGACAAGGTTCTCTACACCGCGCAAGCCCACACCATCGGCGGCCGCGATGGCGCCGGCAAATCCAGCGACGGCGCGATCGACGTCAAGCTCAGCTCGCCCGGCTCGGGCAAGCCCGGCACCAACCCCGAGCAGCTGTTCGCGGTCGGCTACGCCGCCTGCTTCATCGGCGCCATGAAGGCCGTGGGCCCGAAGATCAGCGTCAAGGTGCCGGACGACGTGGCGATCGATTCCAGCGTCTCGCTCGGCCCGATCAACGAAGGCAAGGCCTACGGCATCGCGGTCAAGCTCGCGATCACGCTGCCGGGCCTCGACGCCGCGCAGAAGCAGCTGCTGGTCGACACCGCGCACCAGGTCTGCCCGTACTCGAACGCCACGCGCGGCAACATCGACGTCGAACTCTCGATCGTCTGATCGGCAGCGGCGGGCGCCACGCCAGCCGTCGAAGCCCGGCAAGGAGTCGCCCGAGCGACCCGTTGCCGGGCTTTTTCTCGTGCGTTCCGCAAGCCTCTGCGCTAAGGTTCCCCGATGAGCACCGACACCCTGCTGGTCCGCAAGGACGACCTTTCCTCCACCCGCCTGCACACCACCGCCGACACGCGGCTGGCCGACGGGCAGGTCCGCGTGCGCATCGAGCGCTTCGCGCTGACCTCGAACAACATCACCTACGCCGCCTTCGGCGAAGCGATGAGCTACTGGCAGTTCTTCCCGAGCGGCGAGGAAGGCTGGGGCATCATTCCGGTGTGGGGCTTCGCGAGCGTGTCGCACTCGCTGCATCCGGGCGTGGCGGTGGGCGAAAGGCTCTACGGCTACTTCCCGATGGCCTCGGCCGCGGTGCTGACACCCGAGCGCCTCTCGCCCGATCGGCTCAGCGACGGCGCGGCGCATCGCAGCGCCCTGCCCGTGGTCTACAACCAATACCAGCGCACGCGTTCCGACCCGCTCTACACGGCCGACACCGAAGACCTGCAGGCGCTGCTGCGGCCGCTCTTCATCACCTCGTGGCTGATCGACGACTTCCTCGACGACAACGAATTCTTCGGCGCGCGACCGGGTGCCGCGCTGCTGTCCAGCGCTTCGAGCAAGACCGCCTACGGCACCGCCTTCCAGCTGAAGCAGCGCAAGGGCATCGAGGTGATCGGCCTGACGTCCGCCGCCAACCGGGCGTTCTGCGAAAGCCTGGGCTGCTACGACCGCGTGCTGGCCTACGAGGAGCTCGACCAGGTCGCCGCCGACACGCCCTGCGTCTACGTGGACTTCGCGGGCAACGCAAGCCTGCGGCGCGAGATCCACACGCGCTTCGCGAATTTGAAGCACAGCGCGTCGATCGGCGGCACCCATGTCGACCAGCTGGCGGCCAGCGGCGCGGGCAAGACCCTGCCCGGACCGCGCGCCACGCTGTTCTTCGCGCCGGCGCAGATCAGGAAGCGCATCGGCGACTGGGGCGGCGAGGTGTTCGGGCAGCGGATGGTTGAAGCCTGGCAGGCGTTCGCTGCCCGGGCGGCGAATCCACGCACGCCATGGCTGCGCGTCGAGCACCATGCGGGGGGTCCGGCGGTACAGGCGGCCTATGCGCAGGTGCTGGCGGGGCGGGGGGATCCGCGGGTGGGGCACATCCTGTCGCTTTCCTGAAGATCATTTTTCCCGACGCACTTGTCCGGCGCCCGGCACGGTGCCCGACCCGCACACGCCACACACCTCAGCTGGCGCGGTCCCCAGCCTGCGCGAGCCGCCGCTGCACCGAGGCTGCCAGTGTCTGCAGAATCAGGCAGCAACTGGTCGCCCCCGCGTCCAACACGCCGATCGATCGTGCGCCCAGGCGCGCAGCGCGTCCCACCTTCGCCTGCAGCGACTTCGTCGAATCCCTGCCGGCGGCAGCCCCAGCGCTCATCGCGCGAAGCGCGGCGGCGAAATCCGCGCCGCCGGCCAGCGTCGCGCGATAGGCGTCGAGGGCCGGCACGAGCGTGTCGATCAGCGTCTTGTCGCCCACCATGGCATGGCCCACGCGCTGCACCCCGAGAACACCAGCCGACAAGGCGTCACCGAACAACGCGGCGTCCAATTGCGAATGGGGCGCCAAGGTGGCGGCCATTTCACCGAAGAAGCTGCCGTAGAGCGGGCCCATCGATCCGCCGATGTCATCGCGCAATGCCTGAGCGAGCTGGTCGAGCGCTGCCGGAAGCTCGTTCGCCTGTGGACCGAGCGCATCGAGCCGCGCCGCGCAGTTGCCGAAGCCCTTGGCCATATTGACGCCATGATCCCCATCTCCGATCAAGCCGTCGATCTCGCTCAGGTGCTGGCGGTTGGCGATCACCGCGTCGACCAGGTCGCGCACCCATTCGCCCGCTTGGGCAAGCGTCAATGCGGTCCCGACCACAGCCCGTGGCACTGCAACAGCGATCGCGCCAGTTTCGGACGCAGCCGATGATGCGATCGAGTTCGCATAGGCGCGGCCCGTTGGCATGCTTCCAGCGACAGTCAACGCGACGCTGCTGCACGGGTAGCTCAGGCAGGCCTCAAGCTCTTCGTCAAGCTTCATCAAGGTCAGTGTCACGCCCATCATCTCGAGCGAGGTGAACAGGTTGCCTACGCGATTGAATGCGATCGCGATGCCATGGGCCTCGAGCCGTCGTGCCACCTCTGCGTAGAGGATGTACGACTCCATCACGGGCGTGGCGCCCAACCCGGAGACCAGGACGGCCACGCGGTCGCCGGCCCCGAACGGCAAGTCGGGCAGCACCGCGCCGAGCATCATCTCGGCCATCTCGGCGGCCGAGACCGTGGGACGCACGGCGATGCCGGGCTCGCCATGATGGCCGATGCCGACCTCCATCGTTCCATGCTCGACGATGAAGTTGGCCTTGCCGACCGCCGGAATGACGCAGGCCGAGAGCCCGACACCCACGCTGCGGGTGTTCGAGATCGCCTTCTGGGCGGCGGCGATCACCTCCGCCAGCGCCGCGCCCATGGCGGCTTTGGCAGCACCGACCTTCCACATCAGGATTTCGCCCGCCACGCCCCGGCGCTTGGCCTCGTCACCGCGCGGCGCGGACGCGACGTCGTCGTTCGCGGTGACGGTTCGAACCGTGATGCCTTCTCGCGCGGCCAGCTCGACGGCCATCTTCACGTTCATGTTGTCGCCGGCGTAGTTGCCATAAAGACAGGCCACGCCGGCGCCCCCGTCCGCGCCGCGTATTGCATCGAGGAAGCTCCTGGCCGTTGGCGACGAGAAGATTTCCCCAATGGCGACCGCGTCGAGCATGCCGTCGCCGACATAACCGAGGAAAGCCGGCTCATGGCCCGAACCGCCACCCGTCACCACACCGACCTTTCCCGGCTCTGACGATTGCCGGCGTTGGACGACCCGCGGGTTGCCGACGCACGCGCGCATCGAACTGCCATGCGCTTGGAGCCAGCCGACGAGCATGTCGTCGACCACTCCGTCCGGACTGTTGATGACGCGGTTCGAAGCCATGTTTTCCCCTCCACTGCTTGGTCAAGCGGCAGATTCTAGGCAACAGATATCTCAAATGATCATGATTTGCTCATTTGATCTTTTGATACATCAGCCAGAAGGTCTTATGTTTTATTAAGTTCGTGATTTCATGGAGTTTTCAACTGTCAATTTCAGCAAAACCAAGCAATTCCATGAAAACCAGATAGATCATTCGACCTTTCAATTGACAAATGATCATTTGTGGCAATACTCCCGACCGAAGCGGGCGATCGACTTCCGCTCATGAGGTCAGGGAGAACAAACATGAATGTGGCCATTGGCTGCGACGAAGCAGCTCGCGAACTGAAAGCCGTGCTCAAGGAGCACCTCCGCGCGCAAGGCCATGAGGTCACGGATTTCGGCACGCACGGCGATGAATCGGCGCTTTACCCCGACATCGGCATCGCGGTCGCCGAAGCCGTGGYGGGCGGAAAGCACGAGCGCGCGGTGCTGCTGTGCGGCACCGGCATCGGGATGGCCATCTCGGCCAACAAGGTCGCCGGCATCCGTGCGGCTCAGGCACACGACACCTACTCGGCGGAGCGTGCCAGCCGCAGCAACGATGCCCAGGTCATCACCATCGGGTCGCGGGTGGTCGGGCCGGAACTGGCCAAGGCCATCGTCGACCGCTATCTGGGCGCGCACTTCGAAGGCGGGCCGTCGAGCGTCAAGCTGGCCGTGATCGCCGCCTACGAGGGACGCAAGGCCCAAGCAACCGGCCGCCCGCCGACCGCGATAGACGAAGGTCAAGGCGCCGGCAACGACCGCTGAGCTCAGAGCCCCATGAACACGCCCCTGCTGAAAGCCGAAGGTGTCGCCAAGAGCTTCGGCGGCGTGCCCGCCCTGATCGATGGACGCCTCACGCTGGAACCGGGCAGCGTCCACGCCCTGTGCGGCGGCAACGGCGCCGGCAAATCCACCTTTCTCAACATCCTCATGGGCATCCTCCAGCGGGACGGCGGCGCCATCCAGGTCAGGGGCAAGCCCATCGACTTCGACGGCCCGGACGACGCCCTGCGTGCGCGGATCTCGATCATCACGCAGGAGCTTTCGCCCATCCCGGGAATGACGGTCGCCGAGAACATCTACCTGGGCCGCGAGCCCCGGCGCCTCGGCGTGGTCGTGGACTACCCGCGCATCCTCGCGACCACCGGGCGGTTGCTGGAGCGGCTCGGGTTCGACATCGACCCCCGAGCGCCTATGCACCGCCTGAGCCTGGCGCAGACCCAGCTCGTCGAGATCGCCAAGGCCTTCAGCCGCGACAGCGAGATCATCATCATGGACGAGCCGACCTCGGCCATCGGCGAGCGCGAGACGGAGGTGCTGTTCGATGCCATCCGCAACCTGACGGCCCATGGCGCCGGCATCGTCTACGTCTCTCATCGCCTGTCGGAAATCTTCCGGATCGCCGATCGATACACCGTGTTCCGCGACGGCCGCTTCGTCGAAAGCGGCCTGATCGGCGAGATCGATCGTGGCCACCTGGTCAGCACCATCGTCGGGCGACAACTGAAGCCGGCCGAAAAGGCGCGCCGCGCACCCGGCGCCCCGGTACTTCAAACGATCGCGCTCGGACGGCGCGGTGAGTTCTCGGACATTTCGCTGACCGTACACAAGAACGAGGTTCTGGGGATCTACGGCCTGATGGGTGCTGGCCGAAGCGAATTCCTCAACTGCATCTACGGCCTGAGTACGCCGGAGCACGGCGAAATCAAGCTGCGCAACAAGACGCTGGCCATCGGCAGCCCCGCCAGGAGCATCGCGGCCGGACTCTCGCTGGTCACCGAGGACCGCAAGGAAACAGGACTCGTCCTGACCAGCTCCATCGCCATGAACATCGCCCTGTCAGTCTATCGGCGCATGACGACCCTCTCGCTGATCAACCACCGCGCCGTCAGGAAACTGGTCGCGGCGATGGCCGAGCGCATGCGGATGAAGACCCGCTCGACGGCGCTGCCGGTCTCGTCCATGAGTGGCGGCAATCAGCAGAAGGTGGTGCTGGCGCGCTGCTTCTCCACCCAGCCGCTGTGCCTGATGTGCGACGAGCCGACGCGGGGCATCGACGAGGGTGCCAAGCAGGAGGTCTATCAACTGCTGAACGAATTCGCATTGTCCGGCGGCGCGGTCCTGCTGGTGTCTTCGGAGGCACAGGAAGTCCTGGACGCCAGCGATCGCATCGCGATTTTCAAGGCGGGTTGCCTGGTTGCCGTCGTCGACGCCAGCCGCGCAACCCAAGAGGAACTCCTGCACCTGGCTTCATGATGACAAACAACGCCCTTCACTTGCCCCAAGGCTCCGACCGCTCCTCGCTGGACCTGCGCGAGCTCTATGGCCGCTACGGCATCCTTGCGGCCCTGCTCGTCGTCTGCATCTCGCTGTCGCTCGCCACAGAGTTCTTCATGACCTGGGGCAACTGGGCCGACATCCTGCGCCAGACCTCCATCAACGGCATCCTGGCGGTCGGGATGACCTACGTGGTGCTCACCGGCGGCATCGACCTGTCGGTGGGTGCCATCCTGGCCTTCTCGGGGATCGTCAGCGCCTGGCTGGTCGCGAGCGGCGGATCCTACGGCGTGACCGGCAGCGTCCTCGCGGGATTGGGCGTGGGCCTGTTGCTGGGCGCCGTCAACGGCTTGCTGATCGCACGCTTCTCGGTGCCGCCGTTCGTGGCGACCCTGGGCATGCTGAGCGCCGCTCGCGGCTTCACCTACATCTTCAACGACGGCATGCCCGTCTCCGACCTTCCGCCGGGCTTCCTCGCGATCGGCGACGGTCGCCTTGGCGGCGTGCCGTTGCCGATCGTCATCTTCGCGGTCGTCATGGGGGTGTTCTGGTTCGTGCTTCGCTACACGATCTACGGGCGCTACATCTATGCGGTCGGCGGCAACGTGAAGAGCGCCAAGACCAGCGGCATCGGCACGCGCAAGGTCGTGTTCGCGGTCTATGCGGTCAGCGGGCTGCTGGCGGGGCTGGCCGGCATCCTGCTCGCGGCCAGGACCACCGCCGCCCTGCCCCAGGCCGGCATCTCCTACGAACTCGATGCCATTGCCGCCGTGGTCATCGGCGGCACCAGTCTTTCGGGCGGCACCGGATCGCTGGGCGGAACCCTGCTGGGCGCGCTGCTGATCGGCGTCATCAACAACGGCTTGAATCTGCTGGGCGTTTCTTCGTACTACCAGCAGGTGATCAAGGGCGTGATCATCGTCGGCGCCGTGCTGCTCGACACGTCACGCAAGAAGAGCACATAGGCAGTTTTTCACACAGGGAGACAACATGACACGACTGAAGAATCTGGCTCTGGCCCTCACTCTGGCGACCGCAGTGGCCGCGCATGCACAAGACAAACCCTTGCGCGTCGGGGCCGCGATCTATGGCCTCAAGGGCGAGTTCATGCAGATGTGGAGCGCACAGCTGAAGGCGCACCCTTCCGTGCAGGACGGCTCCGTGAAGATCACGATCTTCGACGGCAACTACGACGCACTCACGCAGAGCAACCAGTTCGACACGATGATCACGCAAAAATACGATGCGATCATCTTCGTGCCGATCGACCTCAAGGCCGGCGCCGCACCGGTGCAGAAGGCGATCCGGGCCGGCATCCCCGTCGTCGGCTCCAACACCCGCGTCGCCGGCGATGTCCTGACCTCCTACGTCGGCAACGACGACGTCGTCGCCGGCCGCATGGAGGCCGAAACGCTCATGAAGAAGATCGGCGGCAAAGGCAACATCGTCATCATCGAAGGGCCGATCGGCCAGTCCGCCCAGATCGAGCGCGCCAAGGGCAACGACGAAGTGCTGGCCCGACACCCCGAAGTGAAGGTGCTGGCACGCAAGACCGGCAACTGGTCGCGCGCCGAGTCGATGGCGCTGATGGAGAACTGGCTCACGGCGTTCCCCGGAAAGATCGATGGCGTCATCGCGCAGAACGACGACGAAGCGCTGGGGGCCGTGCAGGCGATCAAGTCCAAGGGGATGGACATCCGGAAGATCCCCGTGGTCGGCATCGACGGCATCGCCGCCGCCATCGGTGCAGTGCAGCGCAACGAGATGACGACCAACTTCCAGGACGCCCAGGCCCAGGCGCAGGGCGCGATGGACGTTGCGCTGCGCGCGATCAAGGGGCCTTCCTACACACCGCGCTCGACCATCTGGGCCGAGTATGCGCAGCAGATGCCCTGGGGCGACGGTACGGCGAAGTCGTACACGGTGCCCTGGACCGAGATCACGCCGGCCAATGCAGCGCCCTTCCTGAACAAGGTCAAGGCGCCATGACGCGCGAGGACACCGCCGCGAGCTCCCATTGGACCCACGGCTTCGATCTCTCGGGGCAGGTGGCGGTGGTCACCGGCGCCGCCAGCGGCATCGGGCTGGCGGCCGCCGAGTTGCTGTCGCAGTGCGGCGCCCGCCTCGCCCTGCTGGACCTTCGCGGCGAGGTGGCCGGCGTCGCAGCCGACCTCGAAGGCGGTCTCGATCGCCATCTGGCATGCGCTGTCGATCTGGAGGAACCCTCCGCGATCGCCGAGGCGATCGCGCAGGCGCACGACCGCTTCGGTGCCGTCGACATCCTGGTGAACAACGCCGGGGTCGCGCTCCTCGATGAGGCGGAAGACCTTTCCGAATCGGCGTGGGACAGGACGATGGCCATCAACCTGAAGGCCCCCTTTCTGCTCGCGCAGGCGGTCGGGCGCGGCATGAAGCAGAGAGGCTACGGACGCATCATCAACCTGGCCTCGCAGGCCAGCGTGATCGCGCTGAATCGCCATGCGGCGTACTGCGCCAGCAAGGCCGCACTGATCGGCCTGACCAAGGTGCTGGCACTCGAGTGGGCCCCACACGGCATCACCGTCAATGCCATCTCGCCCACGGTGGTCGACACCGACCTGGGCAGGAAGGCATGGGCCGGCGAAACGGGCGCCGCCATGCGAACGCGGATTCCGGTGGGCCGCTTCGCCAGGCCGGACGAGATCGCCGGCGTCATCCTGTTCCTCGCGAGCGACGCCTCGGCCATGGTCACAGGAGAAAACATCATCGTCGATGGCGGCTACACAGCCCAGTGATCGGCACTCCAGGGAGGACGAGACAATGAACTTTCACGACACGGACATGCTGGCAGTCGTCTGCCATGCGCCCCGGGACTATCGTCTCGAGCGGGTCAAGCGACCGGCGGCCGGCGCCAACGAGGTAGTGATCAAGATCGCCGCCTGCGGCATCTGCGCCAGCGACTGCAAGTGCCACTCGGGTGCGGCCCGCTTCTGGGGCGACCCATCAAGGAACAAGCCGGCCTACGTCAAACCGCCCGTGATACCCGGCCATGAATTCTGGGGCCACGTGGTCGAGATCGGCGCAGGCGCCGAGGCGTTCCACGGCGTCAGTCTTGGCGATCGGGTGATCGCCGAACAGATCGTTCCCTGCACCCGATGCCGCTACTGCAAGACGGGCTTCCGCTGGATGTGCGAGGTGCACGACGTCTACGGCTTCCAGCGGCAGGTGGCGGACGGCGGCATGGCGGACTACATGCGCTTGTCGGCACGCGCAGTGATTCACAAGATCCCAGGGCACATCTCGTTCGAGGATGCCTCCATGACCGAGCCCTTGTCCTGCGCGATCCACGCGGTCAACCGGGCCGACATCCAGCTGGACGACGTGGTCGTCATCGCCGGCGCCGGGACGCTCGGCCTGCTGATGGTCCAGGTCGCGCGCCTCAAGACACCGAAGAAGCTGATCGTGATCGACATGATCGACCAGCGCCTCGAATTGGCGCGGGGTTTCGGCGCCGACGTCGTGATCAACCCGGGGCAAGAGGATGCCGAGGCCATCGTTCGCTCGTTGACGGACAGCTACGGCTGCGACGTCTACATCGAATCGACGGGTGCGCCGGCCGGTGTCACGCAGGGCTTGAACATGATCCGCAAGCTCGGTCGCTTCGTCGAGTTCAGTGTCTTCGGGCGCGACACCACGGTCGACTGGTCGATCATCGGCGAGGAGAAGGAACTCGACCTTCGGGGCGCCCACCTGAGCGGCGACTGCTATCCCGTTGCGATCGACCTGCTCGCCCGCGGCCTCGTCAAGTCCGCGGGCATCGTGACCCACACCTTCGCCTTGTCCGAGTGGGATGCGGCGATCAAGCTCGCGGATTCGACGGACTCCATCAAGGTGCTGCTGAAGCCGGCACCTTGAGCCTGCCGGCGCCGGGCGGGTGGCGCGCTGATATAACCGCTGCATGACGGAAAACGACCTGGCTCAGCTCGCCACGCTGTACTACATCGATGGGCAGACCCAGGAAGAGCTTTCGAAACGCTTCGCGATCTCGCGCGCCACCATCGGGCGCCTGCTGCGCAAGGCGCAGAAGACAGGCATCGTCGAGATCCGCGTGCGTCCGCATGCAGCGCTCACGTCCGACCTGGAAAAGCAGTTGGTCGAGCGCTTCGGCATCCAGCGCGCGCTGATCTCCGTGGACCACAAGGAACCCGAAAGCCAGCGCGCGCTGCTGGCGGGCGTCGTGGCAGGTTACCTCGACCGCATCCTGGTCGACGACAGCGTGGTCGCGGTCGGCATGGGGCGCAACGTCAGCGCGGTCAGCGAGCACGCGATCTCGGCGACGCGCCGCAGTTGCGTCTTCGTGAGCGCCATCGGCGGCAGCTACCGGGGTGGCGAGACGATGAACGCCGACCACATCGCGCGGCGGTTGGCGGCGCGTTTCGGCGGCGAGTCCGAATCGCTCTACGCGCCCGCGCTGGTCGGGGAACCCGCCGTGCGACAGGCCTTGCTCGAGAACGACACCGTCCGCCATACGCTCGACCGCGCCCGGCGCGCCGACATTGCCATGATCGGCGTCGGCGACATGAGCGAGGACAGCAACATGGTCCGCATGGGCTGGTTCTCGGCCCGCGAGATCAGCGATGCCAAGCGCACCGGGACGGTCGGCGACATGATGGGCTACGACTTCATCGACATCCACGGCCGGCCGGCGATGACGCCGATACAGGGGCGGGTCGTGGGGCTCAATCGCAACGACCTGGAACGCATCCCCGACGTGATCGCGATCGTGGCCGAATCGAGCAAGGTCACGGCGATGCTCGGCGCACTGCGCACGCGCACGATCAATACGCTGGCGACCACGGCGAGCAACGCGATGGCGGTCTTGCAGCTGAGCAGCGCGACGCCTGGGGAGAATTGACCGCTCGCCCGCCAAAGGATCACTGGATCACCTTGTCCGCCCGGTTCAGAACCGACTGCGGGACCGTGAACCCGAGCCGCTTCGCCGTCTTCAGGTTGATCAGCAACTCGAACTTCGTCGGCTGCTCGATCGGAAGGTCCGCGGGCTTGGCGCCTTTCAGGATCCGGTCGACGTAGCGGGCGCCGTCCTTGCCCTCGGTGCCGTAGCCGGGTCCGTAGGCCATCAGGCAGCCGTTTTCCGCATAGTCGCCCCGCGCGCAGATCGATGGCAACCCATGTTCGATGGCCAGCTCCGCGATCAGCTTCTGGTTTGAATTGGCCACCGGGTTCAGCGTGACCCACACGGCATTGCTGCGCGCCTTGACGGCTTCCTTGAACGCTGCCGCATAGCGGTCGGCGCTGCCGGCCTCCATCGAATAGAGCTCGAGGCCCAGTTTCTCGGCCGGCAGCCGGCTGGCCTCCCACTGCGGGACGGAGCCGGGCGCCTGTGGATCCCACAGCACCGCCACACGGGCGATCCTGGGGTTGATTTCCTTGAGAAGCTCCAGCCGCTTGCCGGTGAGGATGGCCGCCACGTTGGTGATGCCCGTGCTGTTCCCGCCGGGCCGCGCAAGGCTCTCGGCCAGTCCGGTGGCGATCGGATCCGTGACGCCCATGAAGACGATGGGCACCGTCGTGGTCGTCTTCCTGGCGGCCTGCGCCGCGTTGGTCGTCACCGCGACCAGCACGTCGATGTCCAGGCGAATCAGCTCGGCCGCCAGGCTGGGGAGCCGCTGCAGATCCTGGCTCTCGTGGCGGTAGTCGATCAAAATGTTCTGCCCTTCGACATAGCCGAGATCCCGCAGCCCTTGCCGAAACGCTTCCAGGCGCGGCGCGTCGGYGCTGGCCGAAACGGCCGCCAGATAACCCACGCGCGCGACCTTCCTCGGCTGCTGGGCCCGGGCAAGGGAACCGGCAGCCGCCAGCACGGTGCAAAGAAGGAGCCACAGGATCTTGCTGCGCATCGGACATCTCCTTGTTGCCAGCGTCCTCAGAAGGGCGATTTTGCGCCGCTTCCGGCCCATCGCCTGTGCCTCATGCGTGGGGTCCGGGTCGGCCGATCGGCCTACGCGACCGGTCTTCCCATCGCGCGGACGGCGATGTCCAATGGGCAGGCCATGATGCCCCCGGATTCGTCCCCTGTGTCACCGACGGGCGAGCTCGCACCGCCAGCCGATGGCCGACGCTTCACGGTGCTGTCAAGGGCCACGCGGGATGTCCACCGCGGGCGCCTGTTCCGCAAGTACCTGCTGCTGATCCTCTCGCTGGTGACGACGGTGCTGCTGGCGTCCAGCGCGATCAGCCTCTATTTCTCCTATCAGGAGACCAAGGCGGCCCTGGCCAGCTTGCAGCACGAAAAGGCCGTCGGCGCGGCCTCCCGGATCGAGCAGCACGTCCAGCAGGTGTCCCAGCAGCTGGCCTACGCGTCCCTGGCCCAGCTCGACGCCTCGGACCTGGAGTCGCGGCGCACGGAATTCTGGCGGCTGCTGCGCCTGGCCCCGGAAGTGACCGACATCGCGCAGCTCGACCGTGCCGGTCGCGAACAGATCGCGGTATCGCGGCTGGGCATGGACGTCGTGGGTTCCGGCAGGGATCGGTCGTCGGAGACGCCGTTCCGCAACGCCGAGCCCGATGCGGCCTGGTTCGGGCCGGTGTACTTCAACCGCGACACCGAGCCCTACATGACGGTGGCGATCCGGTCCGGCGGCGCGAAGGGGCCGGTCACGGTGGCCGAGCTGAATCTCAAGTTCATCTGGGATGTCGTATCGCGCATCGAGATCGGCCACGCGGGCAAGGCCTATGCGATCGACGGCAACGGCCTGCTCGTGGCAGACCCCGACATCGGGCTGGTACTTCGCAAGACCAGCCTGGCATCGTTGCCGCATGTCCAGGCTGCCGCGGCGGCCGACGGCCCGTCGAAACCGCAGGCGATGGTGTCGCGCAACCTCCAGGGGGCCACCGTGCTGACCTCGATGGCGCCGATCGATTCGCTGGGCTGGAAGGTGTTCGTCGAACAGCCGATCGCAGAGGTGTATGCCAAGCTGAACGCCTCGATCCTGCGCGCCGCCGTGCTGCTGCTCGCGGGCCTGGCGATCTCGGCGCTGGCGGCATCGGTCCTCGCGCGCAGCATGGTGCGGCCGATCCGCACCCTCGCCCGCGGTGCGCGGCGCATCGGCCGGGGCGATCTGAATCCCGAGATCGTCGTCCACACGGGCGACGAGCTCGAAGGCCTGGCCCAGCAGTTCAACCGCATGTCGGTGCAGMTTCGCGAGTCGTACGGCGAGTTGGAGCGCAAGGTCGAGCAGCGCACCGCCGAACTGACGGCGTCGCTCGAGTACCAGACCGCGACAGCGGAGATTCTCAGGGTCATCAGCCGTTCGCCGACCGAGCTCCAGCCCGTCCTGTCGGCCGTCGCCGAGCGTTCCGCGGTGCTGTGCCGGGCCCACGGATGCCGGGTCTGGCTGCCGGAGGGTGATCACTTGCGCGCCATGACCGGCTACCAGGGCGCCAGCGACGGCTCCGAATCGGGCCGTGATGAAGTCCTGCCGCTGACGCGCGGATCGGTGGTGGGACGCGCCTTCCTGGAGCGCCGGACCGTGCACGTCGAGGATGTCGCCCGCCTGATCGATTCCGACTACCCCGATTCGCGCGACCCCCAGTCGCGCCACGGATTCCGTACCGTACTGGGCGTTCCCATGGTGCGCGAGGGCGCATCGCTCGGCATCATCGCCGTGGTTCGCAGGGAGGTGCGGCGCTTCTCGGAGGCCGAGGTCCGCCTCGTCGAGACCTTCGCCGACCAGGCGGTGATCGCGATCCAGAATGCGCGCCTGTTCCAGGAGATCGAGGACAAGAGCCGCCAGCTCGAAGTGGCGAACCGCCACAAGTCGGAGTTCCTGGCCAACATGTCGCACGAGCTGCGCACGCCCCTGAACGCCATCATCGGCTTTTCCGAGGCGCTGACCGAGCAGATGTTCGGCGACGTCAATGCCAAGCAGATGGAATACCTGCGGGACATCCACTCGTCGGGCCAGCACCTGCTGACGCTGATCAACGACGTGCTGGACTTGTCGAAGATCGAAGCCGGACGCATGGAGCTGGACCTGAGCTGCTTCGATCTCGGCCTGCTGCTGGACAACGCCCTGACCCTGGTGCGCGAGCGCGCGCAGCGCAACGGCCTGTCGATGTCGCTGGAGGTGGGCGAAGGGCTGACGGAATGGGTGGCGGACGCACGAAAGCTCAAGCAGGTGGTGGTGAACCTGCTGTCCAACGCGGTGAAGTTCACGCCGGCCGGCGGCCGCGTGCGCCTGGACGCCCGCCGCATCGAGACGGCAGCCGGCCCGGCCCTGGTCGAGGTGAGCGTGACCGACACCGGCGTGGGCATCGCGCCCGAAGACCACTCGCTGGTGTTCGACGAGTTCCGACAGGCCGGCGGCGATTACCTGCGCAAGGCCGAAGGCACCGGGCTGGGGCTGTCGCTGTCCAAGCGCTTCGTGGAGCTGCACGGTGGCACGTTGCGCGTCGACAGCCGCCCCGGCGAAGGCTCGACTTTCACCTTCCAGCTGCCGCTGCAGAGCCTGGAGGCCATCGGATGAACACGGTCCTGATCGCCGAGGCATTTCCGGCCGCCGCGCTTCGGCTGCCGTGCGGGGGGCGCTGGAAATGAGTCCGCATATCCTGGTCGTCGACGACGTCGCCAAGAACGTGCGGCTGCTCGCGGACGTCCTGACGGCGCGCGGCTACCGGACGAGCACCGCGGCGTCCGGCGAAGAGGCCCTGGCATGCATCGCGGCCGACCCACCCGACCTGGTGCTGCTGGACGTGATGATGCCGGGCATGAACGGCTATGACGTGTGCCGCGCCCTCCGCGCCGATCCCGCCTGCGCGGTGCTGCCGATCGTGCTGGTGACCGCACTCGATCCGGAGCAGGAGCGCGTGAAGGGCCTGGAGGCCGGCGCCGACGACTTCCTGGGCAAGCCCATCAACCAGGCCGAGCTGATGGCACGCGTGCGCTCCCTGTTGCGGGTCAAGACGCTGTACGACGAAGTCCAGCAGCAAAAGGCCTTGCTGCAGGCCTGGAACGCCACGCTGGAACAACGCGTGGCGGAGAGTGTTCAGCAACTGGAACGCGTGGGGCAGCTCAAGCGCTTCTTCTCGCCGCAGCTGGCCGAGGCGATTCTTGCCGGCGGCGCCGACGACCCGCTCAGGAGCCATCGGCGCGAGATCACCGTCGTCTTTCTCGACCTGCGCGGCTTTACCGCGTTCACCGAAACGGCCGAGCCCGAGGAAGTGATGGCCGTGCTGGCGCAATACCATGCCGCGATGGGGCAGCTGGTGCTTGCCCACGAGGGCACGCTGGAGCGCTTCTCGGGCGACGGCATGATGATCTTCTTCAACGACCCGCAGCCCGTGGCCGATGCGCCGGCGCGCGCATTGCGCATGGCGGTCCAGATGCAGCGCGAGATGGCGGCCCTCAGCGGGCAATGGCGCCGCCGGGGCTATGACCTGCACATGGGCATCGGCATCGCGCAGGGCTTCGCGACGCTCGGCGGCATCGGCTTCGACGGGCGCATCGACTACGGGGCCATCGGCACGGTCACCAACCTGGCCGCGCGCCTGTGCGGCGAAGCCGGCGGTGGAGAAATCCTGATCTCGCAGCGCGTTCAGGCGGCCTTGCAGGACGTCGCGGCGAAGACCGCCGAATGGTCGATCGAGGGAGCGGGTGAACTGGAACTCAAGGGGTTTCAGCGCCGGGTGGCGGCGTGGCGGGTCGTGGCCGCGTCTTGATCGGATGATGCGCCGCGGGGCCCTCCGCCCGCACCTCGCGCGCCAGCAAGGGCTGCTGGCAGTGGCTGCACACCACKTGCGGCGCGAACGCATGTCCGCAGGCCCGGTGCATCGGCCGGATCGAGCTCGGTTCGATGAAGTGATGGCGGCTGGCCCAGCTCGAAAAGCACAGGATGTAGCCGAACAGGTCGCGGCTCGCGGGCGTCAGCCGGTAGATCCTTCGCCGGCCGTCGGCCAGATCGGCCTGGCTCAGCAGCAGCCCGGTGTCGACCATGCCCGCCAGCCGGCGCGTGAGCACGCTGCTGCCGATGCCCAGCACATGACTGAGTTCGTCGAAGTGATGACAGCCGAGCAGCACGGCCGAGATGATCAGCAAGGCCCAGCGGTCCACCCGTAGGCCCAGGCCGGGCTCCCCACCTTCGGCCTGCGCCAGCCGGGGGGCGCGGCCGCGCGCGGGCGGGTGTTCGCGCAGCGCGTCGACGGCCTCCAGCGTGAAGCTCAGGTCGCCGATGCCGACCTTGTCGCCGCAAGCCCCGCAGGCCAGCCAGGGCACGAATGGGTGGCCGCAGCCGATGTGGACCAGGCGCTCGGGCAGGTCGGAGGCACGAGCCCCCCAGCGCCGCTCCCACGACCACATCATGAGCACATGCGGGTAGAGCGTGAGCCCCTTGGCCGTGAGGTGGTAGCCATGCCGCAGCGGGCGCTGCTGATAGGGGCGCTGGCGCAGCAGGCCGAGCGCGGTGAGCGCGCGCAGGCGCTGGGCCAGCGTGTGGCGTGGAATGCCCAGGCGGCTCTGCCATTCATCGAAGCGCCGCACGCCGAGAAAGGCGCCGAGCACGACCGCCATGGTCCAGCGGTCGCCCAGCAGTTGCAGGCCGTGGTCGAGGGTGCTGGTGGCCAGCGCGTCGCGACGCAGGTCGAGTTCTTCGGGAGTCAGTGGCACCGGATGATTGTCAGCTTGTGGGTCGCGCGCCGCCGCGCTCAGCCACGAAGCTTACGACGGTTGCGCACAGCTCGCCGATTCTGAGCTCTCAGGCGTGTGTCGCGGATCCTTCGCGCCAGCGCGCGCAGCAGGCTGCGCCAGGCCGGCGAATCGTGCACTGGCCTGCGCATACTCGCGCTCGAGCCGATCGACCACCGCGGTCACGGTCTCGACCTCGCGGATCGCACCGATGCCCTGGCCGGCGGCCCACACATCCTTCCAGCGCCGGGCTGCCATCGGCTGGCCGCTGTCGTACTGGCGCTGGGGCGCACTCGGCATGTTGTCGGGATCGAGGCCGTTGGCCCGCAGCGACGCCTTCAGCCAGCTCGCGGGCGTCCCGGTGACGCCCGCGCTCACCACCAGGTCGTCGACCGTGCTGTCGACCAGCATCTTCTTGTAGGCGTCCGGCGCCAGGCTCTCGGCCACCGGAATGAAGCGCGTGCCCATGTAGACCAAGTCGGCGCCCGAGGCGATCGCGCCGGCCACGCCCCAGCCGTCGCTGATGCCGCCGCCGGTGACCACCAAGCCATCGAAGAACTCGCGCACCGCGCTGACGAAGGCGAAGGGCGACAGGAAGCCGGTGTGGCCGCCCGCGCCGGCCGACACGCAGGCCAGGCCGTCGGCGCCGGCCGCCACCGCCTTTTTCGCGAGCTGCAGGTTGATGACGTCCRCGAACACGCGGCCGCCATAGCGGTGCACCACCTCGATCGCGGGCTTGGGGCTGCCGAGCGCCGTGACCACGATCGGCGGCTTGTAGCGAGCGACCAATTCGAGATCTTCGGCCAGCCGCGTGTTCGACGAATGCGTGACCAGGTTCGCGCACCAGGGGCCGAGGGTGGCGGCCGGCTGCGCGTCGCGCGCCCGCGCCAGGCCTTCGGTGATCTCGCGCATCCAGGCGTCGAGCATCTCGATCGGCCGCGCGTTGGGCGTGGGGAAGGCGCCGACGATGCCGGCGCGGCAGGCGGCCAGCACCAGTGCCGGCCCGGAGATCAGGAACATCGGCGCCGCGATGACCGGCAGCCGCAGCTGGAAGGGAGGGATCGAATTCGTCGTCATGTCGGCGTGCCTCATTCGCTGGCCTTGAAGCCCGAGATCCGCACCGCTTCGGCCCAGCGTTTCGAGTCGGCCTGGGCGAAGCGGGTGAATTCCTGCGGGGTCGAAGGCAGGGTCTCGAAATCCATGGTCTTCCATTTCTCCTTGAGTTCGGCCGAGCGGAGGATCTTCACGAACTCGCCGTTGAGCCTGGCGATGACCGCATCGGGCGTGCCGGCCGGCGCCGCGATCGCCGCCCAGATGTAGATCTCGAGATCGGGGTAGCCCTGCTCCCGGAAGGTCGCGACCTGCGGCATCAGCGCCGAGCGCTGCGGGCTCGTCACGGCCAGCACCTTGACCTTGCCCGCGTCCACCTGCGGCTTGACCGCCAGCAGCGGCAGGAAGGCCGCATCGACCTGGCCGCCGACCAGGTTCGTGACCGCCGGCGGCGTGCCGTTGAAAGGCACGTGCACCATGTCGATGCCGGCACGCTGGTTCAGCAGAACGCCGGCGAAATGCGAGGAGTTGCCGGCCGTGAAGGAAGCGAACGACACCTTGCCCGGACGCGCCTTGGTCCAGGCGACGAATTCCTTGATGTCGTTGGCGGGCACCTGGTTGTTGACCGCCATCACCATCGAGGCGCCGAGGAAGTTGCTGACCGGCCTGAAGTTTTTCTCGGGGTCGTAGGGCAGCCGCGCGAAGGTGTGCGGGTTGACGGTGAACATGCTGGTGTTGGCCAGCAGCAGCGTGTAGCCGTTGGGCGGCGCGCTCATCACGGTCTGCGCCGCGATGATGCCGGAGCCGCCGGGCTTGTTGTCGATCAGGAGCGGCTGGCCGGCGTTCTTCTTGAACTCCTCGGCCACCTGGCGCAGCGCGGTGTCGAGGGTGTTGCCGGGCGCGAAGGGCACCACGATGCGCAGCGGCCTGTCCGGGAAGGCGGCAGGGTCCTGTGCGCGGGCCCAGGGTGCGGCGCTCGCGAGCGCCAGGCCGCCGAGCTGCAAACAGGCGATGCGTCGGTTCATGTCTTGTCTCCTGTAGAGGGGTCCAGCAGCGAGCCGATCGCGGCGGCCACCTGCGCCGGCGCTTCCAGCGGCGTCATGTGGCCCGCGCCCTCGATCCATTCGAGCCGCGCGGACGGCATCAGCGCGGCCAGTTCCTGCGACAGCTCGGGCGGCGTGATGCGGTCGCTTCGGCCGCACACCACACGCACCGGAATCCGCAGCGCGGCCAGCGCTTCGCGATGGTCGGAGCGACCGACGATCGCGCGGTTCTGACGGATCGCCGCCTCGGGGCCGACCTCGCGCAGCAGCGTGCGCAGCGCGGCCATCCAGGGCTCGTCGGCATGGCGCGCATCGTCGGTCGCGAACTGCGCGACGCCGGCCGTGACCTTGTCAAAATCGCGGCCGATCGCGGCAATGGTCTTCTCGCGCAGCGCTGCGCCTTCGGTCGACTCGGGCCGGCCCGAGGTGTCGAGCAGCACCAGGCCGTCGACCCGGCGGCCCTGCCCCGCGATCATCTCGATCGCCACGTAGCCGCCCATCGAGAAGCCGCAGACCCGCACCGGCACGCCGAGGGGCACATCGGCCACACGGGCCCAGGCATCGCGCGCCATCTCGGCGATGCTGGACTGGGTCTGGACGTCGGCGATGCGGACATCGAAGCGCGACTGCAGCAGCGGCACCACCTCGCGCCAGACCGCGGCCGTGTTCAGCATGCCGGGGATCAGCAGGAGCACCGGCTTCATGCAACCACTCCCGGCAGGTCGGCGAGTGCGCGCGCGCGCAGCCGCAGCTCGCGCTTGAGGATCTTGCCGACCGGGTTGCGCGGCAGCTCGGCCAGCGGCAGCAGGTACTCGGGCAGCTTGTAGACCGCTACGCGCTTGTGCTCGCGCAGGAAAGCGTTGATCCCCTCGAGCGTGGCCGGCGCGGCGACGTCGACCGAGACGACGCAGGCGCAGAGCTTCTCGCCGAGCACCTCGTCGGGCACGCCGACCACCGCGGCCTCGCGCACGCCGGGACAGGCCAGCAGCAGGCTCTCGATTTCCTCCGACGAGATGTTGACGCCACCGCGGATCACCAGGTCCTTGGAGCGCCCCACGTAGCGGTAGTACTGCAGGCGATCTCCGGCGATCTCGAACAGGTCGCCGGTCTTGTAGAAGCCCTGTTCGTCGAACGCGCGCTGGCTCAGCCCGGGCGCGTTCCAGTAGCCGCTGAAGATGGTCGGGCCGTCGAAGCGGATCTCGCCGGGGCGGCCGCCGTCCTCGATGTCCTCGCCGGTCTCGCAGTCCACCAGCCGCGTGCGGATCTTGCGCGTGGTCGAGATGCTCCAGGCATGGCCCGGCACGCCGGCGCGCGGAAAGAACTGGGCGCGCAGCCCGGGGTCCGGGATGTCGACATGGTTGCCCGACAGCGCGGCGCCCTCGTTGGAGCCGAAGTAGTTGACGATCTGCACCCCGCGCTTCTCGGCGAAGCCACGCACCATCCAGTCCGACAGCGGCGCCGAGCCCGAGCCGATGCGCGCCAGCCGCCCGAAGTCGATGCCCTCGAGCAGCTGCTCGTTCTGCAGCAGCATGTTGAGGATCGCCGGCGGCGCCACCGTGTAGTCGATGCACTCGTCGCGCAGTTGCTGCAGGAACACCGGCAGCGCGAAAGGCTGGTGCTGCACCACGGTGCCGCCCAGCACCAGCCAGGCGGCGAAGGCGGTGGAGATGCCTGCCATGTTGACCAGCGGGAACGGATTGAGCAGGCGCGCCCGCTCGCGGATCTCGCCGGCCTCGATGATCGAGGGCGCGATCACCAGCCACTCGTTGTGGCTGCGCGGCACGCCCTTGGGGCTGGCCTCGGTGCCCGAGGTCCAGCAGATCGTGAACACGTCGTTGGCCGTGACGGCAGCCTCGCGCTCGGCCTGCGCGAGGCGCTGCAGGTCGCCGGGTCCCGGTGGCAGGCGCAGATGCGCCGCGACGTCGACCATGCCCTCGTCCACGGCGTCGCCCCAGGCGAGCACCGTGCGCAGCGAAGGGTGCGCGGCACGCAGGCCGGCATACATGCGCGCAGCCGCATGCCCGCCCTCGGCCTTTCCGATGCGCGAGAAGCTCAAGGCCGCGCTGGCCTGCGTGATCTCGAGGATCTGCGCCAGCTCGTGCTCGCGGTACTGGATCGGCACCGGCGTCGCGATGATGCCCAGCCGCGCACAGGCGAGGTAGACGACGAACTGCTCGATGCAGTTGGGCAACTGCACCACCATCACTTCGTCGCGGCGGATGCCCTCCACCAGCAGCATGAGGCAGAAGCGGTCGATCTCGTCGCCGAGCTGCGACCACGTGAGCCGGCGCGGCGCGCCGTGCGCGAAGTCGGCGCGGTTCGGTGCATCGACCACCGCCTCGTCATCCGGATGTGCCGCCAGGTTGTTGCGGAACAGCTCCCACAAAGTGATGCT
The DNA here is from genome assembly GCF_056405335.1 of Variovorax sp. P1_H12_2. Lineage (NCBI taxonomy): Bacteria > Pseudomonadati > Pseudomonadota > Betaproteobacteria > Burkholderiales > Comamonadaceae > Variovorax > Variovorax sp. P1_H12_2. The sequence goes on along the minus strand of NZ_JBFUCI010000039.1, from coordinate 3,775 downwards.
GCCCCACCAGCCACGCGCGGTGTAGTCGTCGATCTTGTCTTGAGGCACGAGGATCATGGCGGCGTCCCGTTTCTCAGTACCCGCGCTGGAGGCGCTCGCCACTGACCCAGGTGGCATGGAAGCCGTTGGGCACCCGGTGCGGAATGCGGATGCGTGCCACCGGGCCCTGCGCGACGTCGCTGGCGTCGAACACGGTGACGAAGGACGCCTTCTTCTCGTCGTCCCACATGAAGCCCACCAGGTAGCCGTCGTCCTCGGCTTTCCAGTGGTCCTTCGGCGCGAAGGGCGCTTCGCTGAACCACTTGTGCACGCCCTCGTGGTAGCTGGTGCTGATGCCGCGCTCGAGGTCCTGGCGCACGAAGCCGCAGAAGCGCGGATCCTCGGCGCGGTTGCTGCGGCCCATCAGCACGTTCCACGAGTAGCGCGTCTTGTGGCCCTGCATCCACGAGTTGATGACCGGGAACTCCTGGTTGACGATGTCGTCGAGCACCCGCTCGCGGGTCTGTCCGGTGCGCAGGTTGAAGCGCCATTCGTAGAACATGAAGTCGTGCTCCAGGTTCGCGAGCATCTTGGGGAAGCGGTCCACCTCGACGTTGCCGCGCCAGTCGCGCGGCAGGCGAAAGGGCGTGCCGGTCATCACGATCTCGATGCCGCCGTGGCCATCGGCTTCTTCCCACGCGTTCGACACGTGGTACATGTAGGTCGGGCTGGCCTCGAACCAGCGGATCTGCTCGGGTGTGCCATGGCGCGGAATGACGCCGAAACGCGAGGGCAGCGTGTGATGGAACTTGAGCTTGTGGCGGCCGGCCGCGAAGGCGTCCATGTCGTAGAAGAGCGGCAGATCGTGCACGATCGTGTAGTTGGGCGTGATCGCCATGTCGTGCGGCAGGCGCGGTCCGGGCAGCTGCACCGGCATGAAGGTCTGCAAGGCGCCGTGGCGGTCCATCACGCCGTAGTGCATGTAGGGCGACTCCTTGCCGTAGGCGAAGAACAGGAATTCGCCGGTGCGCTCGTCCACCTTCGAATGCGCCGACACCGGCAGGCCCTTCATGCGCGGATCGAACTCCAGCTTGCCGACGGTCGACAGGTCGTTCGGCCGGCACTGGTAGACCGAGCCGCCCAGGTACCACATCGAGACCAGGTGGCCGGCGTAGAACTTGACGTCGGTGTTCGAGGTGTTCTTCACCGGCATGTCGGGCCGGTCCTTGCGCGGCGGGTCCTTGATGCCCTGCCACAGCGCCGAGCCGGCCGCGAGTTCCTCGTTCAGGCTGTCGGTCATGACCCAGCGGTTCTGGTAGTGCGCGCGGCCGCCCTCGAAACGCACGGCATGCAGCATGCCGTCGCCGTCGAACCAGTGGTAGCGGCCCGGGGCCTCGAAGCGCCGGTTGGGACCGTTGCGCACGTGCATGCCGGTGAGGTCGCGCGGGATCTCGCCCTCGACTTCGGTGAGTTCCATCGTGACTTCGTCCTCGATCGGCGCGAAGCCGCCCGTGAGGACGGGTATGTCGTTCTGTCCCATGTCGTTCTCCTTCAGTTCGAGGGGTGCGCGCTGCGCGAAGGCCGGCGCGATTGCGAGATGCGGAAGCGGCCGGCGACGAAGGCCAGGTCGGTCAGGCTGGCGTTGCCCGCCGGATTCAGGCCGGTCACGTGGTAGTCGCTGTAGGCGGCCGCGAAGTTGAGCGGCATCGGTCCCGTGAGGTTGATCGTGAGCTGCGCGCCGGCCCTCGCGTAGGTCGCTTCGGCGCGGGCGACGAAGGCCTCGTCGGTGGAATAGACAAAGGCCGTGAGCCCGCCGAACTCGCGCACGTCACGCGTGGCCTGGGCCAGTGCATCGGCCGCGTCGTCGCAGGCGATCACGAAGCTCACCGGACCGAAGCGCTCTTCGCCGTAGAGGTCGCGCTCGCTCTTGCCGACCTGGAGCATCAACGGCGTGCGCGTGCGCGCCTCGGGAAACTCGGGGTGCACGTAGGGCGCCGGCCGCAGCAGCACCCGGCCGCGGGTCTCGCCCTCGCGTTCCAGGCGATCGAGCAAGGCGATGCTCTGCGTCGACTGCAGCGCCGCGAGGATCATCGCGGCCTTCTTCGGCTCGCCCGCGATGGCTGCGACCGCAGCGGCCAACCGGCGCGCGACCTCGTCGAGGCTCACGACACCCTGCGGCGTGCGCACGCCCTGCGCCGGCAGGTAGATGTTCTGCGGGCTGGTGCACATCTGGGCGCTGAACATGCACAGCGTGGTGGCAAGGCTGCGCAGCACGGCGTCGAGATCCTCCACCGACTCGATCACCACCGTGTTGCAGCCGGCGGTCTCGGTGAAGACCAGCGCCGGGTGCGCATGCTGCTCCACCCACTGGCCGAAGGCGACGCTGCCCGTGAAATCGACGATCGCGGTCTGCGGATGCCCAACCAGCTGCTTGCCGATCGGCGAGGCCTGCGTGTCGAGGGCCAGCGTGACCAGGTTCGGATCGAAGCCCGCCGCCTCCAGCACGCGGCGAAAGGCGCGCACCGTGATCGCCATCGGCAGCACGGTCGCCGGATGCGGCTTCACGATCACCGCATTGCCGGTGGACAGGCTGGCGAGCATCGAGGGCCAGGCGTTCCAGGTCGGGAAGCTGGCGCAACTGAAGCAGACCGCCACGCCGCGCGGCACCAGCCGATAGGTCTTGTCGAGCACGATGCGCGCGGCGCCGAAGCTGCGCTCCCAGCGCGCGCTCGGCGCGATCGCCTCCATCGCCTGGCGGGCGTGCACCAGCACCTCGATGCCGCGGTCGAGCGCGTTGACGCCCGAGCCGGCATAGGCCATGTTGAAGCTCTGGCCGGCCGTGTGCATCACCGCGTGCGCGATCTCGAACAGGTGCTCGCGGTAGAGCGTGTCGAGCGCCTCCATCAGGACGCCGATGCGGGTGTCGATCGCGGCGTCGGCCCAGGCCGGGATCGCGGCTTCGCCGGCGTCGAACAGCCGGTCGATGTCGGACTGCGGATAGAGGATGCCAAGCGGCTGCTGGGTGTAGGGCGAGAGCTCCTCGCCGACTTCGGCCGTGATGCCGGGCTGGTCCAGCACGAAGCGCTGACCCAGTTGCCGGCGGAAGGCCTGCGCCCCGGCGGCCTGCGCGCGGGCGGCGTCCGGATACTGGCCAGGCATCTCGGGATAAGGGCTCCAGCAGTGGCGCGCACTGCAGGCCCGCACCGCGCGTTCGAAGGTGGCCCGGTGCTTCTCGTACAGCGTCGACGCCACCAGCGCCTCGCTCATGCAGCGGCCCTCTTCCACATCAGCCGGTGATGGCGCGCGACGTCCGTGCCGGGCACCGTGTCGGAGGCCGACAGCGTGAGCCGTCCTTCGGCATCGAAGTGCATGTCCCGCACCTGCTGCGTGCCGACGAAGTTCGGATTCAGCGACTGCGTGACCGAGTGCACCACCTGCTGCGCGCCGGGCTCGCCGCGGATCTCGTAGCGGCCGGCGTACTGGAAGTAGCTCTCGAAGGCCGCCAGGCGCTCCCGCTCCGGGGCGCTGCGCACGCTGTCGCTCGACAGCCTGGGCCGGTCGGGCCGCGCGATGCAGGCGTTCATCCAGCCGTCGGTGCTGTAGAGGATCAGCCCCACCGCCGCTTCGCCGTAAGGCAGCGTGGCGGGCCGGCCGTCGCCGTAGCCGATGTCCCAGCGGACGAGCTGCCATGTGCCGAGCAAGGGATTGCGTTCCTGCATGCAATGTCTCCTTTTAACTTTCTTAATTGAACTCAGTTTAGACAACTCGATTGCCGCATGCAAGAGGGGCTTCGAGC
>NZ_JBFUCI010000038.1:0-24914 GCF_056405335.1 Variovorax sp. P1_H12_2 | reverse complement strand
TTTCGAGACGATCTAAGCGAATCATCAGCTGGGCCGATTCAGGGCGGCAACAAAGCGCGCCGGGCGCCTGCGACGAGGTGCCGGGTCAAGCCATCAAGAAGCGCCGAGGCTGCACGTGCATGCTGCCAGTGCAACGGGACGTCCAGCGGTGTCTTCGGCACCAACTCGACGAGCGAGCCGTCCTTCAAGTGCGGCGCAATCAACGCCTGCGGGTGTAGGCCCCAGCCCATGCCGGTCAAGGTCGCGGTCACGATGGCCTGGGAAGACGGAAGGATGTGCCGAGGCAGTTCCACGTGCCGATGGCACAGGCGCTGTGCCCACTGGGCCTGCAACTCATCCTTTGGGTTGAACACGAGGCTGGGCGCGCGGGCCAGACTACCCGCCCCGACGCCGTCGGCAAAATGACGGGCCATGAAATCCGGACTGGCGGCGGGCAGATAGCGCATCGAGCCCAATGGTCGGCTGTTGCATCCGGTGGCGGCACGGCTGCTGCCGGTCACGGCAGCCAGCACCGCGCCGCTGCGCAGCCATTCCGCCGTATGGTCTTGGTCATCCACCACTATCTCCATGAGCACCGGCGCTTTTGCCGCGAATGCGGCAACGGCCGGAGCAAACCATGTGGCCAGACTGTCGGCGTTGACCGCAACGGGCAGCGGCACCCGTGCAATCCCCTCCGGTGCCAGCGCTGGAACAGCTCCTTCAAGGTCTTGCTCCAGCAGGCGAACGCGGTCCACGTGCTGGCATAGGCGCCGGCCGACTTCCGTAGCACGGCACGGCTGTTCCCGCACTACCAGCGCGCAACCGATACGCTCCTCCAACAGCCGAATGCGCTGCGAGACGGCCGAGGGCGTCACATTCAGGGCGCGGGCGGCGCGCTCAAAGCTTCCTTCCCGCACGACGGCAGCAAGCGCGGAGAGCGCCGAATAGTCCAGCATGAAGTAAGTTTCTCTAAAGCGAGCTTAGGAAAGATAGTTTGTCTTCATTGGCTCGCACAGGCAAGCTTCGCCCATGCTGAACTTTCCAGACGCCGATTCGCTCGCGCTTCCGGTCTTCATCCAGGGCCTGGCCCTGAGTTTGGGGCTCATTGTTGCCATCGGTGCCCAGAACGCCTTCGTCCTGCGCCAGGGGCTGCGCCGCGAGCATGTGGGACCCGTTGTGTTGTTCTGCGCGGTGGCAGACGGGGCGCTGATTGCCGCGGGGGTCTTGGGCATGGCGCAGGCCTTGGGTGAACGTCCCGGGCTGGCGCGAGCGCTAGCGCTGGCTGGCGCCGTCTTCTTGGCAGTCTATGGGACCCAGGCGCTTCGCCGTGCACGTCAACCGCATCAGTTGCGGGTAGCGGAAGGGAATGCGGCTTTCAGCCGGGGTGCAGCCGTGGCGCAGGCCGCTGCCTTCACGCTGCTCAACCCGCATGTCTACCTGGACACCGTGCTCTTGGTCGGCAGCATCGGCGCGCAGCAGCCCGGGGCGCTACGTGGGTGGTTCGTCGCCGGCGCAAGCACGGCCAGCATGTTCTGGTTCGGACTTCTAGGCTATGGCGCGCGCTGGCTCRCACCCTGGTTTGCTCGTCCGCGAGCCTGGCAGATGCTGGACGGTCTGGTTGGCCTGACCATGATGGTGTTGGCTGCGCTTTTGGTTGGTCGCGCCTTCACGGGCTTTTGACTTCAGAGGTCAACGTCTCCGACCTGGCGCAACTCCTTGCGGCCAGGCCGCTGACGTCAATCCGCGAAGACTTCGGTATCGACCTCGGTACTGCTCTGCGCGCCGTAGCGTTCACCGACCACGGTGCGCTGGTTGATCAGCGCATCGACCCGTGCGAAAAGCTCGGGCGTCAACCGCACCTCGGCGGCCTGCAGGTTCTCGTGCAGGTGGTCGAGGCTCGTGGTGCCTGGAATCGGGATGATGTCGCCGCTGCGTGCGAGCAGCCAGGCCAGCGCCAGCTGGGCCGGCGTGCAACCGGCCTCGCGTGCGAGCACCGTGTAGGCCGGCAGCAGTTCGAGGTTGCGCGCGTAGTTCTCGGCCGAGAAACGCGGCATCGCGCGCCGGATGTCCTTCGCGTCGAGCGTCGACACGTCATGCAGCACATCGCACAGGAAGCCACGCGCCAGCGGGCTGAACGCGACCAGCGCCGCGCCCAGTTCGCGGCAAGCCTGCAGAACGCCGATCTCGGTGTTGCGACTCCAGAGCGAATACTCGTTCTGCACCGCGGCGATCGGGTGCACCGCATGCGCGCGGCGCAGCGTGGCCGCCGAGACTTCCGACAGCCCCAGCGCCCGAAGCTTGCCCTCTTCCACCAGGCGCGACAGCTCGCCCACCGAGTCCTCGATCGGCACCGACTTGTCCCAGCGGTGCAAGTAGTAGAGGTCGATGACCTCGGTCTGCAGGCGGCGCAGGCTGTCCACGCAATTGCGGCGCAGCGTGGCCGGACGACCGTCGATCACCCGGCGCACCGTGCCGTCGTCGCCGCGCACGCCGGCCATGCCGCCCTTGCTGGCCAGCGTGATGGCGCTGCGGTGCGGCTTGAGCACGCGCCCGACCAGCTCCTCGTTGGCGCCGAAGCCATAGAGCGCCGCGGTGTCGAACAGGGTCACGCCGGCGTCAAGCGCCGCCAGCAGCAGCCGCTCGCCCTGCGCCGCCGACGGCGGCACGCCGTAGGCGTGGCTCAGGTTCATGCAGCCCAGGCCGATGGCGCTGACCGGGAAGGGGCCGAGTTGTCGCTTGTGCATAGCGTTTTTCATCCTAGTGCTCCAGCACGCGATCGCGTGACCCGCGACGCCCGAAACCGTCACTCCCCAAGTCCAGGGATACCGCGGAACCGGCTTTGCCGGGCCGCCGGTATAGCCCCCTCGAGGGGCTGAGGTCCGCGGCTCCAAGCCTGCCTGCGCAGGCTTGGACGGACCCGAAGAGCCGCTGCCTCTGGCAGCGACTCGGGGCGCCGCAGGCGCATCGGGGGTGCTTCATGCCAATTGCTGTTCCAGCTTCTGCAGCACCTGGTAGCAGGGCAGCACCTGGGCCACGCTCGAGTTCGGCTCGCGGCCTTCGCGGATGGCGGCGAAGAACTCGCGGTCCTGCAGCTCGATGCCGTTCATCGACACGTCCACCTTCGAGACGTCGATCGGCTCTTCCTTGCCGGTGAAGAGGTCGTCGTAGCGCGCGATGTAGGTGCCGGTGTCGCCGATGTAGCGGAAGAATGTGCCCAGCGGGCCTTCGTTGTTGAAGGACAGCGACAGCGTGCAGATCGCGCCGTTGGCCGCCTGCAGCTGGATCGACATGTCCATCGCGATGCCCAGCGTGGGATGGATCGGGCCCTGCACCGCATTGGCCTTCACGATCGGGCTGCCGGCCTGGTAGGCGAAGAGATCGACCGTGTGGGCCGCGTGGTGCCACAGCAGGTGGTCGGTCCAGCTGCGCGCCTGGCCCAGCGCATTCATGTTGGTGCGGCGAAAGAAGTAGGTCTGCACATCCATCTGCTGGATGTTGAACTCGCCGGCCTTGATCTTGTGGTGCACCCACTGGTGGCTGGGGTTGAAGCGGCGCGTGTGGCCGCACATCGCGACCAGGCCGGTTTCCTTCTGCAGGTCGACCACCGCTTGCGCGTCCTTGAGCGAATCGGCCAGCGGGATCTCGACCTGCACATGCTTGCCGGCCTTGAGCGCGGCGATGCTCTGCGAGGCGTGCATCTGCGTCGGCGTGCACAGGATCACGGCATCGACTTCCTTCAGCGCCAGCGATTCGGCCAGGTCGGTCGTGACGTGGCCGATGCCGTACTTGGCCGCCACTTCACGCGTCTTGTCGAGTTCGCGGCTGACCAGCGAGACGACTTCCACGCCGTCGATGTTCTTGATGCCGTCGAGGTGCTTGATGCCGAAGGCGCCGGCGCCGGCGAGGGCGACTTTGATGGTCTTGGTCATTGGTTCTCCAGGATGAGATGGCCCACGGCCGTGTTGGACGCGGGAACGTGGAAGAAACGGCGCGCGACTTTCGGCGGCTTGCCGCCGGCGACGTCGGACATGGCGCCGCGCGCGATCAGCCACATCACGAGCTCGATGCCCTCGGAGCCGGCTTCGCGCACGTAGTCGATGTGCGGCATCTTCGAGAGATCGTCGGGGTCGGCGATCAGGCGGTCGAGGAACTTGTTGTCCCACTCGGCGTTGATCAGGCCGGCGCGCGGGCCCTGCAGCTGGTGGCTCATGCCGCCGGTGCCCCAGATCTGCACGTTGAGGTCTTCGTCATAGGACTCGACCGCGCGGCGGATCGCCTGGCCCAGCATGAAGCAGCGGCGGCCGCTCGGCACCGGGTACTGCACCACGTTGACCGCGAACGGAATCACCGGGAAGGGCCAGGCCTCAGGCTGGCCGCACATCAGCGACAGCGGCACCGTGAGGCCGTGGTCGACGTCCATCTTGTTGACGATGGTGAGGTCGAAGTCCTGCTGGATCACGCTCTGCGCGATGTGCGCGGCCAGCGGCGCATGGCCCATGACCGTCGGCACGGGGCGCGGGCCCCAGCCCTCGTCGGCCGGCTGGTACGAATCGGCGGTGCCGATCGCGAAGGTCGGGATCATGTCCAGGCTGAAGGCCGTGGCATGGTCGTTGAAGACCAGGAACACGACGTCGGGCTTGTTGTCCTTCATCCATTGCTTGGAGAAGTCGTAGCCCGCGAACAGCGGCTGCCAGTAGGGCTCGTTCGACTTGCCGAGGTCGAGCGCGGCGCCGATGGCGGGCACGTGCGAGGTGTAGACGGATGCGGTGATGCGTGCCATGTCAGTTTGCCTTCTTGCCTGCGGCGCCTTGCGGCTGCCGATGCGCCTGCGCGCTGCCGTCCTCGCCGATGCGGCGATTGCCTTCGACCGAGCGGCCGCCGTGGATCATCATGTCGCGGTACTCCTCCTCGGTCATGCCGGTCATGCTGCCGGCCATCTGCTGGAAGCTCTTGCCGTCGGTGGCGCCGATCTTGGCCAGGAAGTAGATGTTGCCGCCGAGCGCGATGCAGCGGTTGAGGTCGCGCGCCAGCACGGCCTGCTTCTGCGCCTCGGTCATCGGCCATTCGTCGAGGTAGGCCCGCTCGTCGGCCTTGAAGCGCTCGCGGTTGGCGGCCTTCATGAGCGACATGCAGAACTGGTTCAGGTGGTAGCCGAGGCGCGATTGCTCGGCGTCGAAGATGGTCGTGCCGGGTACGTCCTTGTAGGGTTTTTCGAGCGACATTACTTGATCTCCGGCCAGTACAGGCGCGTCGGGTTGTCGACCAGCAGCTTGCGCTGCAGCTCGGCGGTGGTCGCGATCTGCGGGATGAAATCGACCAGCAGGCCGTCGTCGGGCATGTGGTCCTTGAGGTTCGGATGCGGCCAGTCGGTGCCCCACAGCACGCGGTCCGGGAAGCTCTCGACCACCTTGCGGGCGAAGGGCACGACGTCCTGGTAGGCCGCCTGCTCGCCGTTCAGGGCCTTCGGGCCGGTGAGCGACAGGCGCTCGGGGCAGCTGACCTTGCTCCAGACGTTGGTGTGCTCGCGCATGAACTTCAGGAACAGCTCGAACTCGGGGCCGTCGATCGGCTTGCTGACATCGGGGCGGCCCATGTGGTCGACCACCACCGTGGTCGGCAGGGCGGTGAAGAAGTCCCACAGCTCGGGCAGGTCGACCGCCTCGAAGTAGATCACCACATGCCAGCCGAGCGGCGCGATGCGGTTCGCGATTTCGAGCAGCTCGTCCTTGGGCGTGAAGTCGACCAGCCGCTTGACGAAGTTGAAGCGCACGCCGCGCACGCCGGCCTCGTGCAGTTCCTTCAGCTCGGCGTCGCTGATGCTGCGCTTGACCGTGGCGATGCCCTTGGCGCGGCCGTTGGAGGCCTTCAGCGCATCGACCATGGCGCGGTTGTCGGCGCCGTGGCAGGTGGCCTGCACGACCACGTTCTTGTCGAAGCCCAGGTGATCGCGCAGCGCGAACAGCTGATCCTTCGAGGCGTCGCAGGGCGTGTACTTGCGCTCGGGCGCGAAGGGGAACTGGTCGCCCGGGCCGAACACGTGGCAATGCGCGTCGACGCTACCGGCCGGCACCTGGAAGCGCGGCTTCGAGGGGCCCGCGTACCAGTCGAGCCAGCCCGGGGTCTTGGTGAAGGTGGTCATGGTCTCAGTCCAGGGTGATGTTGGCCTTGCGGATCACGTCGCCGAAGCGCTGCGTCTCGGCCTTGACGAATTGGTTGAACTGGTCGCGTGTCTGCGGGAAGGGTTCATAGCCGAAGCTCTTGAACTTCTCCAGCACGTCGGGGCTGGCCAGCGCGGTCTCGATGTCCTTCTTGATCTTGTCGGTGACCGCCGGCGGCAGGCCCGGCGGCACCGCGATCGCGTTCCAGCCCGTGACCTCGAAGCCCTTCGGGCCGCCCGACTCGCCCACCGTGGGCACGTCCGGGAAGCTGGCGTTGCGCTGCGGCGCGGTCACGGCCAGGAAGCGCAGCTTGCCGGCGCGCTGCAGCGGGCCCGCGGTGGCGGCGCTGCCCAGCGCGAAGGCCAGTTCGCCGGTCGACACCGAGGTGTAGAGCTGCGTGGTTTCCTTGTAGAGCACGTGCTCCATCTTGATGCCGGTGGCGGATGCGAACATCTCGGAGCCCAGGTGCACCGGGTTGCCGATCGACCAGGAACCGAAGTTGAGCTTGCCCGGATGGGCCTTGGCGTCGGCGATGATGTCGCCGACCGTCTTGTACTTGCTGTCGGTCGCGACCGTGAAGAAGAAGTAGGTCTTGAACAGCGGCAGCAGCGTGTCGAAGTCCTTCACCGGGTCGTAGGGCAGCTTCTTGAACAGCGCCGGGTAGGCCGCCAGGTGCACGTTGTCGAGCACGATCATGTCGGTGCCGTCCTTGGCGCCGCGCTTGAAGGCGTCGATGGCGATGAAGCCGTTGCCGCCCGGACGGTTTTCCACCACCACCGGCTGGCCCCAGGCACGCGAGAGCTTGTCGGCCACCAGGCGCGCCACGCCGTCCGGACCGCCGCCGACCGGGAACGGCGTGATGATGCGCACCGGCTTGGTCGGGAACTGCTGGGCGAAGGCACCCATCGGCAAGGCTGCGGCGGACAGTGCGCCGGCAGCGAGGGCGAGCGTGCGGTTCGTCAGGAAGCGTCGAGTGATTGGCATGGGAGGATCAGGTGAGGATGGAAGGAAATCAGTCGATATAGCGCAGGCCGGCCTTCTCGAGGGGCTCGCGCATCTTGTACATGTCGAGGCCGAGCACGCCGGAAGCCAGCTTCTCGCGCTTGGCGCCTTCGTTGGCTTCACGCGCCACAGCGGCCTCGAGTGCCTTGGCCGCCATTGCGCGGGGCACGCAGACCACGCCGTCGTCGTCGGCCACGATCACGTCGCCGGGCGTCACCAGCATGCCGGCACAGACCACCGGGATGTTGACCGAGCCGAGCGTGGCCTTGATGGTGCCCTTGGACGAGATCGCGCGGCTCCAGACCGGGAAGTTCATTTCCTGCAGGGTCTTCACGTCGCGCACGCCGGCGTCGATGATCAGCGCGCGGGCGCCGCGGGCCTGGAAGCTGGTGGCCAGCAGGTCGCCGAAATAGCCGTCGGTGCATTCGGCCGTGACCGCCGCCACCACCACGTCGCCGGGCTGGATCTGCTCCGCCGCCACATGCATCATCCAGTTGTCGCCGGGCTGCAGCAGCACCGTGACCGCTGTGCCCGACACCTGCACGCCGGGATAGATCGGCCGCATGTAGGGCTTGAGCAGGCCGACGCGGCCCATGGCCTCGTGCACCGTGGCCGAGCCGAGCTTGGCCAGCGCGTCGGCCGTGGCGCGGTCGGTGCGCTGGATGTTGCGATAGACGACTCCGAGTTCGTACATGGTCATGTCTCCTTGAATGGTCAGAGGCCCTTGGCCTTCAGGGCGGCGTCGAGCCGCGGGAACACGCGGCGCGCATTGCCTTCGTAGATCTGGTGGCGGTCGGCGTCGCTCAGGATCTTGCTCGACTCGATGTAGCGCTTGGTGTCGTCGTAGTAGTGGCCGGTGGTCGGGTCGATCCCGCGCACCGCACCGATCATCTCGGAGGCGAAGAGCACGTTCTTGACCGGAATCACGGTGTTCAACAGGTCGATGCCCGGCTGGTGGTAGACGCAGGTGTCGAAGTAGATGTTGTTGAGCAGGTGCTCGTCGAGCAGCGGCTTCTTGAGCTCTTGCGCGAGACCGCGGAAACGCCCCCAGTGATACGGCACCGCGCCGCCGCCGTGCGGGATCAGGAAGCGCAGCGTCGGGAAGTCCTTGAACAGGTCCGAGGTCAGGCACTGCATGAAGGCCGTGGTGTCGGCGTTGAGGTAGTGCGAGCCGGTGGTGTGGAAGGCCGGGTTGCAGCTGGTGCTGACGTGGATCATCGCGGGGATGTCGTACTCGACCATCTTCTCGTAGATCGGGTACCACTGGCGGTCGCTCAAGGGCGGGCTGGTCCAGTGGCCGCCGCTCGGGTCGGGGTTCAGGTTGATGCCGACGTTGCCGTATTCCTTGACGCAGCGCTCGAGCTCGGGGATGCAGGTCTTGGGGTCGACGCCCGGCGACTGCGGCAGCATCGCGGCCGGGATGAAGTGGTCGGGGAACAGCTGGCTGACCCGATAGCAGAGCTCGTTGCAGATCGCGGCCCAGGTCGACGAGGTCTCGAAGTCGCCGATGTGGTGGGCCATGAAGCTGGCGCGCGGGCTGAAGATGGTCAAGTCGGAGCCGCGCTCCTTCATGAGCTTGAGCTGGTTGTTCTCGATGGTCTCGCGGATGTCGTCGTCGCTGATCTGGAGGTCGCTGGCCTTGGGCGCCTTGGACGGATCCTTGAGGCCGGCGATCTGCAGGTCGCGCCAGGCGCCGAGTGCGGCAGGGGCGGTCGTGTAGTGACCGTGGACGTCGATGATCATGTCGTGTGCTCCTGGGACTGAAAGGTCGATGACGGTGAGGGGTTCAATGGGCCACGGGTTCCGCGGCGGGGTCGCGCAGGCTCCGGCCCACAGGCGCTTGCGGATGGACCCACTGCTTGACGACCAGGGCCGCGGTGGCGATCAGGCCCGGAATGGCCACGATGGTGAAGATGCGGTCGAAGCCCAGGCTGCGGGCCGCCAGCTCGGCCACCAGGAACGAGCCCGCGATGCCGCCGAAGCGGCCGATGCCGAGCATCCAGGCGACGCCGGTGGCCCGGCCCTGCGTGGGGTAGAAGACCGCGGCCAGCGCGGGCATCGACGACTGCGCCGTGTTCATGATGGTGCCGGCGACGAACACCATCACCACCAGCCAGCCGTCGTTGCCCACGGTCTGGCCGATCAGGTAGACCGACAGGGCGGTCAGCGCATAGCCGACGGCAATGATCCGGTTGGCATTGAAGCGGTCCATCAGCCAGCCGCAGAACACGGCACCGACGCCCCCCAGCGGAAACAGCGCCGCCACCAGCACGGCCTTGTGCGGATCCATGCCGGCGTCCTTGAGCAGGATCGGCATCCAGTTGATCAGCGCATAGAAGATGACCAGGCCCATGAAGTAGGCCAGCCAGAGCATGAAGGAGCCGATGCGGTGGCTGCGCCCCAGCACCAGCGCCAGCCCGCTGCCCGCCGCCGGGCCGGCCTGCCGCTCGGTCAGGACGAAGGAGGTCGCCGTTGCCGCCGTGGCGGAGATGCGCACCAGCACGCGGCGGATGCGTTCGCTCGGCTGTCCCCGGGCCACCATGTAGCGCACCGATTCCGGCAGCACCACGAGCATCAGCAGCGCCAGCACCACGGGCACGATGCCCCCCAGCAGCAGCACGCTGCGCCAGCCCCAGTGCGGAATCATCCAGGCGGCCAGGAAGCCGCCGAAAGCCGCCCCCAGCGGAAAGCCGCAGAACATCGCGTTGGTCAGCATCGAGCGTTGCTTGTCCGGGCAGTATTCGCTGGTCAGGGTGACGGCATTGGGCATGGCCGCGCCGAGGCCCAGCCCGGTCACGAAACGCAGGGCGGTCAGGCCCTCGAGGCTGCCGGCGAAGCTGGACGCCAGGCTCGCCAGGCCGAACACGAGCACCGATGCGGTCAGCACCGCCCGGCGGCCGAACCTGTCGGCCAGCGGGCCGGCGCTCAGGGCGCCCGCTGCCAGCCCGAACAGCGCCGCACTGAGCACCGGCGCCAGCGCGGGCTTGGACACGCCCCACTCGCCGATCAGCGAAGGCGCGATGTAGCCGATGGCGGCGGTGTCGAAGCCGTCGAGCAGGACCACCAGGAAGCACAGGCCGAAGATCAGCCACTGATAGCCGGAGAAGCCCTGCGAATTGAAGAACGCCTGGACGTCCAGCGGCGTGTTGTTTGCTTTGTTCATGATCCCTGCGATTCCGTACGGGTTGCTCAGGCCGGGTCCATGCCCTGCGCGCGCTTCGCGGCGTCGGCCTCGGGCGAGGCCATGAAGGCCAGCATGGCACGCACCGTCTCGGCCTGGGCCGATCCGGTGCCGACGCCAGCGGAAAAAGTGGTGACGATCTGGACCGCGGGCGGCATCGGGCCCAGCAGGTCGATGCCCTCGACATGGATCAGTTCGCTGAGCTGCTGGAAGCCCAGCTCGACCTCGCCGCGAGCGACCAGGGTGCCGACCGGCACGCCCGGGGGCGCCTGCATGATGCGCGCCTTGATCTGCTCGGCGATGCCCCAGCGCTCGAACAGCGCGGCCAGCGCGACGCCGCTCGGGCCGGTCGAATAGCTGAGGCTGCGGGCGGCCAGCACGGCGCTGCGCAGCGCTTCCTCGGAGCYGATGTCGGGATGCGCGGCGCCCGCCTTCACGGCCACCGCGACGCCGGAGCGCACCAGGTCGGTCTTGCTGCCGGCCTCGATGCGGCCGGCGGCGATCAGCTTGTCGATGGCGTCGGAAGCCAGCACGACGACGTCGAAGGRCTCGCCGGCCAGGACCCGCTTGGCGGCATCGACGCCGCCGACCGATTCGATCGTGACCGAGGCCCCCGAGCGCTGCTCGAAGGCGGCCACCAGATCGGCCAGCACCTGGCGGGTGGCCATCGACGAAATCCCCTTGATCGCGGTCTTCTGCATGCTTTTCGCCTTGTCTCCAATGCCGGTGCGGCCGGCTCGATGGAGCGGATTTTGCGGCGGTATGGCCCTGCGAGATTTGCCATAAGCCACTAGCAGCTAGAACAAATCGGCATATCATCAGCGGCTGAGCCTGGAGAAGCCCCGTGGACCTGAAACAGCTGGCGTATTTCGTTCGCGTCGCCGAGTTGGGCAGCTTCACGCGTGCCGCCGTGGCGCTGAAAGTGGCGCAGCCGGCGCTGAGCCGGCAGGTGCGCCTGCTCGAGGTCGAGCTGCGGCAGAACCTGCTGGTGCGCAATGGCCGCGGCGCCACGCCGACCGAGGCCGGGCAGGTGCTGCTGGCCCACGGGCGCGGCATCCTCCATCAGGTGGAGCGCGCCCGCGAAGAGCTCGACCGCGTGCGCGGCTCGCTGGCCGGCCGGGTGGCGGTCGGCCTGCCGCCCAGCATCGCGCGCGTGCTGACGGTGCCGCTGACCCGTGCCTTCCGCGAGCAGATGCCGCAGGCGCAGCTGTCGATCAGCGAAAACCTCTCGACCGCGATGCAGGACCAGGTGCTGCATGGCGGGCTGGACATCGCGGTGCTCTACGACGCCCGGCCGATGCCCGGGCTCGACGTGCAGCGGCTGCTGGACCAGTCCCTGCTGCTGGTCGGCCGCCGTCCGCCCGGGCTGCAGGAAGACCCGCCGCCGGCACCGATGGCGCTGGCCGAGGTGGCCCGGCTGCCGCTGGTGATCCCGAGCCGGCCCAATGCGATCCGGATGTACGTGGAATCCGAGATGGCCGGCATCGGCTGCACGCCGCATGTGGCGCTCGAGATCGATGGCGTGTCGGCGATGCTCGACCTGGTCGCCGACGGCGCCGGCTTCGCGATCCTGTCGCGCAACGCGGTGATCCGCTCGATCAACCCCTCGGCCTACACCCTGCGCGAGATCGTGTCGCCGCCGCTGCGCATCCCGGTCTTCACCGCGGTCAGCGCGCTGCGGCGCGCGACGCTGACGCAGCAGGCGACGCTGGACCTGATCCGCAACACCGCCGAGACCCTTCTCAAGGGCTGAAAAGGCCTCAGTCCGCCGCCGGGCCGCCCCAAGGCGGACTGCGCCCCCTCGGGGGGCAGCGAGTACACGAAGTGACGAGCGTGGGGGCTCAGTCCTTGCGCGCGGCCAGCAGGCGGTCGGCGTAGTCCTGCCAGGGCGACTGCGCGTCGAGCCCGTCGAACACGCCGGCCCTGGCCTGGTCGGCCACCCACTGCTGCTTGTCGGCGATGGCCGCCGTCATGGTCGGCGCGAAGCCGGCCTCGCGCACCGTGTTGGCGGCTTCCCGCATTTCCTCGGCCCGGCGCTGGCCGTGCTGCACCACGCGGCTGAAGAAGTAGGCGCCCTGCCGGCTCCAGTCGATGCTCGGAAATGTTTCCTGCAGGGTCGGCAGCACATGGTCTTCCACACCGTAGGCGCGCGCCGTGGCGTAGCTTTCGATGACCAGTGCCTCGAGGCCCTTGATCATCACGCTGCGGCTCATCTTGATCGCGCTGGCGACGCCCAGGCGCTCGCTCACGGCCTTCGTGTCCAGGCCCCAGGCGGACAGGGCCTCGGCCAATGCGGCCGCGCGCTCGCCACCGAGCAGCATCGGCACGCGGATGCCGTAAGGCGGCACGGAGGTCATCACGCCGGCTTCGACGTAATGCGCGCCGGCGGCTTCGACCAGCGCCGCGCACTGCTGCTTGGTCCCGGGCGAGGCCGAGTTGAGGTCGAGGAAGACGGTGCCCGGGCGCAGCTGCGGCGCCGCCTCCTGCGCCACGCCCAGCGTGTTCGAGGCGGTGACGGCGGAAATCACCAGCGTGCTGGCCTGGCACAGCGCACCCATGGACGGGTGCGCCACCACGCCGGCCTGCGCCGCGTGCGCCTGCTCGCTCGCCTGGCGCGCCGGGTCGATGAACTTCAGGTCCCAGGCGCCGACCGTCTGGACGCCGGGCTTGTCCTTGAGACCGAGCGCGAAGGTCTTGCCCACCTCTCCATAGCCGATCAGGCCGATGTGTTCGAGTTGCATGTCTGTCCTCGTCTGGAAATCTACTGCCGCGGGATGTGCGCGGCGGCGATCACGCCGCTCCAGCGGCGGATGTCGCTGTCGAGCAGCGCCGCCAGTTCTTCGGGGCTGCTGGCACGCGGCTGCACGTTCAGTGCGGCCAGCTGCTGCTGGACTTCGGGCGATGCCAGCGCCGAGCGCACCGCGCGGTTGAGCCGGTCGATCCGCTCGCGCGGCGTCTTCGCCGGTGCGGCCAGCGCGTTCCAGGAGCGCACGTCGAAGCCCTTGATGCCGGCGCTTTCGGCCGCCGTGGGCACATTGGGCAGGGCCGGGTTGCGCTTCTCGCCCATCACGGCCAGCACGCGAAGTGCCTTCCCCGTGATCTGCGGCATGACCGGCGACAGGATCTCGACGCCGGCGTCGATCTGGCCGCTGCGCAGCGCCGTCACCACGGCCGGCGTGCCGTTGAAAGGCACCACCTGGGCGTCGATGCCGGCCCGGCTCTTGAACAGCTCCGCTGCCAGGTTCTGCGTGCTGCCGATGTTGACCGTGCCGATGTTCAGCGCGCCCGGCCGCGCCTTGGCGGCCGCCACCAGGTCCGCGAGGCTGCGCAGCGGCGAGTTCTCGGGCACCACGATCGCGATGTCGAAATAGCCCAGCAGCGAGACCGGCGCGAAATCCTTGCGGGTGTCGAAAGGCAGGCGCTGGAACAGGCCCTCGCTGACCGCCGTGCCGTTGCTCATCAGCAGCAGCGTGAGGCCGTCGGGCGCGGCCGAGGCCACCATCGTGCCGGCCACCACGCCGCCGGCCCCGGGGCGGTTGTCGACGATCACGGGTTGATTCAGCTGGCTGGCCATGGCCTTGCCGACCACGCGCGCCGTGAGGTCGGCGACCCCGCCGGCACCGAAGGGCACGACCAGGCGGATCGGCTGGGTGTCGCGGCTGTCGGCACGGGCCGCGAACGGCAGGGCGGCGGCGAGGCCGATGGCCGCCAAGGAAAGAAGAAGCGGTCGACGCTCCATGCGCATGGGAAGTTCCTTCATTTTCTGGGGCTGCCAGTGTAGGCCGCTGCTTTTGCCAAACCGACCTGGTGTGCCACGCTTTTCGCCATGAACGCGTCGTTACAAAGGGCTCGATCGATATGCTGGATTGCAGCGGAGATGGCATTCCTCCCTTGACCGCCCATTCGGGCTGATGATGCCTACCCGGGTCCAGCGTGGACCGGCGTAGGCATTTTTGATGCGCAACTCGCGCGCCATTGCCGCACCGGTCGCTTCGGCCCCCTTAACCAAGGAGCGACATGGGCGGCCTTTCTTTTCTTGCAGTCTTCGGCGGTGCCGGTTGCGGTGCCTTGCTGCGTTGGTGGCTGGGTGGCTGGCTGAACCCGGTGTTCCCCACGATTCCCCTGGGCACACTGGCCGCCAATCTCATCGGCGGCTTGCTGGTTGGCGTGGCCAGCGCCTTCTTCACCCACAACAGTGGCCTCGCACCTGAATGGCGGCTGCTGATCATCACCGGCTTCATGGGCGGCCTGACGACGTTTTCCACGTTCTCGGTCGAGGTCGTGACATTGATCGGCCGGCACGAGCACTGGTGGGCCTTGGGTGCGGCGAGCGTGCACCTCGCCGGCTCGCTGATCCTCACCGGGATCGGCATCCTGATCGCCAACGCGCTCTTCGTCAGGGCCTAGTGGAGACTGCCATGGCCCCCCCCGCCTGTCCCTTCTGCAATGACGACGATGCCGTGCTCGCCAACGCGCTCGCGATCGCGCGTTGGGACGTGTATCCGGTGTCGCCAGGACACATCCTGATCGTCACCCGGCGCCATGTCGCGGACTTCTTCGAGACGACCRCCGACGAGCGGCAGGCGCTGCTCGCCTTGGCCCCAACAAGCAGTCCTATGGAACCAAGTCACTCGAGCCTAAGGAGACCACCATGCAAGGCATCTACCTCAAGTTCTATGTCCAGGAGAAACGCCGCCATCACGGCGTACTCGCCTATGAATGGCTCCTGGAGGAGGCCAAGAAAGTGGGCCTCCATGGCGGCTCGGCCTTTCGTGCCATCGCGGGCTTCGGCCGCCACGGCAGGCTGCACGAAGAGCATTTCTTCGAACTCGCCGGCGATGTCTCGGTGGAGGTCGGCTTCGTGCTGAGCGAGCAGGAGGCGCAGAGTTTTCTCGCGCACCTGGCCGGCGAGAAGCTCAAGCTGTTCTACATCAAGGTGCCGCTGGAGATGGGGGTCGTTGGGGCAGAACCATGACCTCCACCTGGGCGCTGGCCTCGCTCCGGCTCGGGTTGTCGCTTGCCGCGACGCTGCTGTCGATCTGGCTTCGCGTCGCCACGGCCCCGTCGGAGAGATCGTCGTCGGTCTCGGCGGGTCCTGGCCGGCGAGTTGGCTGGCCGGCATCGCAATGTCCACCACGCCGGTGGCGGGGTCTACGCCGTGATGCTTTCGGCACCATTTCCGCATTGTTGGGTCTATCGTACAAAGGGATCGACCAAGCGCAGCACTGCGACCGTACAGCGGTAGGACTGGAAATCCAGAAAAGGAGACGCACCATGTTCAGCAAGATTCTCCTGGCGTACGACGGAACCAAGCCCGCGGATCTGGCGTTCGAGCGCGCGATGGAAGTCGCACGGCTGGCCCATGCCCCTCTTCATGTCGTGGCCGTCGCATGGTCTGCCGAGGTCGAGACCCGTGCCTCGATCGACAAGGCTCGCGTGAAGTGCTGGGCGTATCTGACGCAATTGCGAAAGATGGGCGCGGACTCACAACTCGATCTCGAGATGGAAGTTGTGGAGGGAAATTGCTCCGAACAGATCGTCGCGACCGCAGATCGACTCGGCGCCGATCTGATCGTCATGGGCCATCGCAAGCGCACGCTGCTGAGTCGCCTATCGGAGGCGTCTCTCGCCAAGCGCGTCATCGATCATGCACATTGCTGCGTGCTTGTCGCGAGTTGAAGACTCGCTCGGGTGATGGCGAGCGCGTCGCGCGTGCCATGCACTTGGCTGGCGATTCCACGCGCCCCAAAAAATCCCCGCGTGGCAATATTCGCTTTCGCAAACCCCGCTGCACCGGCATGAACGACGCCCATTCAATGGCCAGTTCCTTGGTCGCCCACTGGCGACCCAAGCCAATTCTCGAAGTCCATGAGGCGCGGACGATTGAACAAGAGTTCTTCAGGCTGACGTTTCCGGGCCCCTACTTGGTCGCCGTCACGTTCTACCGCGTCGACGGGCGCCCCGACCTCATGCGGGTGCGCTCTACCAACTGGCGCTTGCAAGACGCGCCGAACGGAATCTTTCGGCTTGAGGATTGCCGCGAGTTTTACCGACGGCTCAGAAAGGCAGGATTTGGATAGACATCGCCTTACGACGCCGACCAGCAGTGAACGCGGATGAGGGCGCGTGCGCGCGCGAACCCTCTGGCAGTAAGTTCTACTCGTAGCGCTGCCCCGCCGCCATCAGCGCCGGCGTCCCGATCACTTCATTGAGCCCATCGAAGTCGAGCATGCGGTCGCGCCAGGGCAGCGTCGTGCGATGCGCCTGCAGGCTCGCGTAATAGCCCTGCAGCGTGTGCACCACCGCGCGGGCCGTGCCGCCCGGAAAGATCGCGATCCGGAAGCCATGCGCCTGCAGCGCGTCCGCGTCCTGCACCGGCGTCTTGCCGCCCTCGACCATGTTGGCCAGCAGCGGCACGCGCTGCGCGAAGCGGCGGCAGGCCGCGTCCATCTGCGCGGGCGAACGCAGCGCCTCGATGAAGAGCGCGTCGACCCCGGTCTCCAGATAGGCTTGCGCGCGGTCGAGCGCCGCGTCCAGCCCTTCGACCGCGACCGCATCGGTGCGCGCGAGGATCAGCGTCCCGGGCGAGGCGCGTGCGTCGAGCGCCGCCTTGAGCTTGCCGACCATCTCACGCTGCGGCACCACGGTCTTGCCGTCGAGGTGGCCGCAGCGCTTGGGAAATCCCTGGTCCTCGATCTGGACCATGGCGGCACCGGCGCGCTCGAAGCCGCGCACGGTGCGCTGGGTGTTGAGCGCATTGCCGAAGCCGGTGTCGGCATCGACGATCACCGGCAGGCCGACGCGCTCGGTGATGCGCGCCAGCGTGTCCTCGACCTCGGTGAAGGTGGTGAGCCCGACATCGGAGCGCCCGAGCCGCGTGTAGGCGATCGAGGCGCCCGAGAGGTACAGCGCCTCGAAGCCGGCCTGCTCCGCCACCAGGGCGCTGAGTGCGTCGTAGACGCCCGGCGCCAGCAGGATGTCGTTGCGCGCGAGGCGCGACTTGAATGATTCATCGGCCATGGGATGCCTTCCTTTCCTTGACCAGTGCGGCGGCGGTGCGCGCCGCGATAGAGCCGCCGGCGACTGCGCTCAGCAGGCCGTTGCCCGACAGATAGCCCCAGACCTCGTCGCCCGAGACCCCGCCCGCGGCGCCGCCGGCCGCCAGCAGGTTCGGCAGCGGCGAGCCGTCCTGCCGCAGCACGCGCGCATCCGGCGCGATGTCGAGTCCGCCTTGCGTGTGGAACAGCGCGCCCGTGACCTTGACCGCGAAGTACGGCGCGGCCAGCACGCGCTGGAAGACGCGGCCATCGGACTGCGGCATGCCGGCCTGCAGCCCATCGAGGGTCGACTGCAGTGTCGCCGCATCGCAGCCGATGCAGACCGCGAGATCGGCCACGGTGTCGCAGCGCCTGAGCGCGCCCGCAGCCTCCGCTTCGCAGAAATCGGGGAAGCCGCGCGCAAGTTCGAGCAGCGGCGCGTCGAACACGTTCCAGGCGACAGCGCCTGGCTGCGCCAGCACATGCACCGCGGCTTCGGAATAGCCCTGCGTCTCGTCATGGAAGCGCCGGCCCTCGCGGTTGATCTGCACGCCGCCTTCCATCATCACGGCCCAGGACATCAGCGCGCCCTGCGGCGTGACCCAGGAGCCATGCCCCTGATAGCCGCCGAGGTCGCGCAATCGGGCGCCGATCGCCTGGCCCCAGAGAATGGCGCTGCCGTCGTTGCCCACATGGCCGCCGAAGGCCGCTTCGGCCATGTCGGGCAGCAGCGCGCGGACCATCGCCGCATTGCCRCCGAAGCCGTTGCAGGCCAGCAGCAGTGCGTCGCAGGCCAGCGTTTCCTCGTGGCCATCGGGACGGCGGTAGCCGATGCCGATCACACGGTCGGCGTCGTCGCACCACAGCGTGTCGACCAGCGCCTGCGTCAGCACCGGGATGCCTGCCGTTTCCACCGCCGCTTGCAGCCGCGCCATCAGTGCCGCACCGGTCTTCTGCGGCAGGGCATGCATCCGGTGAACGCTGTGGCCGGGATAGAGGAAGCCGTCGAGCACGATCCAGTCGAGGCCGTGCCTGGCCTGCAGGGCATCGAGCGCCGGTCCGATGGCCTCGGCATACGCCAGCACCAATGCCGGTGCCGCGCGACCATGGGCCTTGGCCTGGATGTCGGCCGCGAAGCACGCGGGACTGTCGCCCTCGATTCCTTGCTGGCGCTGCGCGTGCGTGCCGGGTGCGGGAATGAAGCCCGAGGACAGCGCGGTCGATCCCCTCGGCACAGCATCGCGCTCGAGCAGCACGCATTCGATGCCGGCGTCGTGCAGCATCAGCGCCGCCGTGAGCCCGCAGGCGCCGGCGCCGACGATCGCGATGTCGACGTGCATCTCGGCCTCGATCCGGGCGGCGCGGCGGACGCTGCGCACCGGTCCTTCGACCTGGGCCGTCATGCCAGCGACCGGACGAAGGCCGCGCAGTCCGTGACTTCGGCCACGTTGCGCATGTCGGCCAGCGAGGTCTGGTGCCGCTCCTCGCCGAAGGCCGCGCAGCCATCGGCCAGCACCAGCGTTCGGTAGTCGCGCATGTGGGCGTCGCGCACCGTGCTCGCCACGCCGCCATTGGTGACGATGCCGCACACCGCCACGGTGTCGATGCCGGCGCGGCGCAGCACCCAGTCGAGCTGGGTGTTGAAGAACGCCGAGTAGGCGACCTTGCTGACCGCGACGTCGACCAGGCCGGCCAGCGCCTCGACGTTCGCCTGGCCCCAGCTGCCGGGCGCGAAATCGCCCCTGCGAAGGTACKGGCGCAGCGCCTTCAGGTGCGGCGACACCATCGGCTCGCCGGCCGCATCGGGCCACAGCGTGAACTGGCTTGAGGCCACCAGCCCGCCGGCCGCCTTGAGGGCGCGCGCCACGGTGGCCACGCGATCCGGCAGCAGCAGCGCGGGCGGGTTGCTGTCGCCGCCGCGGGCGTAGGCGCCCTGGGCGTCGAGGAAATCGTTCTGCAGGTCGATCACGACCAGCGCGGTGGTCGCCCCGCGAAGCTTCGCCGTGCTGCTCACGACAGCCTCACGAGCAGGTTGCCATGCGCATCGACCTCGGCCTGGAAGCCGGGCTCGAGCCACACGGTGGTGTCGGCCTGCTCGAGGATCGCCGGCCCGTCGATGCGTGCGCCGACCGGCAACTCGAGCCGCGCATAGCGCAGCGCCTCGCGCCATTGCCCGTCGTGAAACACACGCTGCGTACCCAGCGGCGCGCTGCTGCCCTCGCCTACCGGTGCAAGCACAGCCAGATCGAACTTGGGCCGCACGCCGATGCGGGCATAGCGAAGGTTCATCACGCGGATGCCGATGCCGTCGAGCACGCGGCCGAAGGCGGTGCTGTAGCTGGACTCGAAGGCGGTGCGGATGGCTTCACGCGTCAAGGCTTGCGCCGTGGCTGCCGGCAGCAGCACCGGCAGCGTGTGCGTCTGGCCCGCATAGAGCATGTCGAGCGCGATCACCTCGCGCACCTCGTCGAAGCGCACGCCCGACGAATCGAGCCGCTGCTGGCAGGCCTCGGCGAGTTCGGCGATGCGCTGGCCCAGATGCGCGACATCGAGTTCGTCGAGCGGGCGGTTGAGGGTCTGCACCGCGTCGTGCCGCATGTCGGCGATCACGCAGCCGAGCGCCGAGGTCACGCCGGGGTAGCGCGGCACGATGCCGATGGCGACGCCCACCTCGCGCATCATCGCGCACACATGCAGCGCACCGCCGCCGCCGAAGGGCATGTAGGCGAAGCGCCGCGGATCATGCCCGCGCTCGATCGACACCAGCCGGATCGCGCCGGCCATGCGCGCGTTGGCCACCGTGAGGATCGCCTCCGCCGCCTGGTACACGTCGAGCCCCAGCGGCTTGGCGRCATGCGCGTCGATGGCCTGGAACGACTTCCCGGCGTCGAGCGCCGCGAGCAAGCCGCCGCCGAGCGGCCGGTCGGCGGCGATGCGGCCAAGCAGCACATTGGCATCGGTCACCGTCGGGCGCATGTTGCCGCGGCCATAGCAGGCCGGCCCGGGGATGCTGCCGGCCGACTCGGGGCCGACCTGCAGCATGCCGCTGGCGTCGACCGAGGCGATCGAGCCGCCACCGGCGCCGATGGTCTCGATCTGGATCATCGGCGAGCGGATCACCATGCCGAATTCGATCGCGGTCTGCGCCGCCAGCGCCGCCTCGCCATTGGCGACCAGGGAGACGTCGAAGGAGGTACCGCCCATGTCGCCGGTGATCGCGTTCGGAAAGCCAGCCGCGCGCGCGATGGCCGCGCAGGCGATCACGCCGGCCGCCGGGCCCGACAGTGCGGTGCGCACCGGCAGGTCGCTCGCAGTCTGGCGCGACATCACGCCGCCGTTGCTCTGCACCACCAGCAGTTCGCCCTCGAAGCCCTGCGCGCGCAGGTCGGATTCCAGGCGTTCGAGGTAGCTGCCCACCACGGGCTGCAGCGCGGCGTTGAGCGTGGCGGTCGAGCAGCGCTCGAACTCGCGGATCTCGGGCAGCACCTCGCAAGCCGAAGTGACATGGGCGTTCGGCCACGACTCGCGCACCGCGGCGACCGCCAGCCGCTCGTTCTCGGGATTGGCGTAGGTGTTGATGAAGAACACGCAGACCGCCTCGCAGCCGGCCTCCAGCAGCGAGCGTGCCTCGGCCCGCACCTGGTCGAGATCGACCGGCGTGTGCAGCGTGCCGTCGGCCAGCACGCGCTCGTCGACCTCGCGCCGCAGGTCGCGCGGCACCACCGGCACGAAGCTGCCGCGCAGGCCCCAGGTCTCGGGCCGGTCGCGCCGGCGCATCTCGAGCACGTCGCGGAAGCCGCGCGTGGTGATGATGCCGGTGCGCGCCACCTTGCGCTCGAGCAGCGCGTTGGTGCCGACCGTGGTGCCGTGCACGATGGTCGCGATGGCCGAAGCCGAATCGGCCACGCGCGCCACGCCGTTCATGAAGCCGCGGGCTTCCTCGCCGCGGGTCGACGGAACCTTGACGATGCGCGCCGTGCCCTCGTGCTCGTCGAGCACGAAGAGGTCGGTGAAGGTGCCGCCGACGTCGACGCCGACGACCAGCCGGCCAGGGGCTTTTTCCGTGTGTGCTGCTGCTGTCATTGCGCGGCCTTCTTGTCCGTTGCTTCGCCGTTGTTCACATAGCCCATGGCCTGATCCTGTGCGCGCTGCGCGCCGCTGCGCCGTGCCGGCGCGCCCCAGCCGCCGCCGCCCGGTGTCTCGAGCCGCACACGCTCGCCCTGGGCCAACCGGATGCCGTGCATCTTCGACACCATCGGCGGCCGATGCCAGGCGCCGTCGTTCTCGTAGCTGAAGACGTTGACCGCGCCCGATCCGCCGCCCGCGATGCCCTTGGGCGGCGAGCTGCCGCGCTCGCCGAAGACATAGACCTCGGCATCCTTCTCGAGCAGCTCGATCTCGTAGACCGCGCCCAGGCCGCCGCGGAACTGGCCGTCGCCGCCGGAGCCGGGGCGCAGCGCCCATTCGGTGAAGCGCACCGGGTAGGCGGCCTCGAGGATTTCCAGCGGCGGAATGGTCGCGGTCGAGATCGGCGCGTTGGCATGCGAGAGCCCGTCGCCGCCCGAATGGCCACCGTGGCCGCCGCCGAAGAAGCTGAACATCACCCAGCGCTGGCCCTTGCGGGGCCCGTCGCTGCGGTGGCCCGCGATCGACAGCGCGTTGATCGTGCCGTAGGCCTGCGCCACGGCGCGCGACGGATCGGCCTGCGCGGTGGCGCTGAAGATCACGTCGATCATGCGCAGGATGGTCTCGGTGTAGCCGCCGACCGGCCGCGGCCGCTCGGCGCTGATCACCAGCCGGTCGGGGATCAGGAAATCGACCGCATCGAGCACGCCGGCATTCGCCGGCACATCGGGAAACACATGCTTGAGCGCCACGTAGCAGGCCGCGATCGCGGTGGCGCGCGAGATGTTCACCGGCCCGGCGCATTGCGGCGAGGTGCGCGAGAAGTCCAGCAGCAGGCGGTCGCCCGCCACCGTCATGTCGAGCGCGATGGTCAGCGGCTCGTTGACGATGCCGTCGTTGTCGAGCACGTCCTCGAAGCTGTAGCGGCCGTCCGGCAGCGAGGCGATGTGCGAACGCATCAGGCGCAGCGCTCGGCTGCGCAGCTCGCCCATTGCCTGCAGCACCAGCGCATCGCCGTATTCGTCGAGCAGGCCGTGCAACCGCTTGGCGCCGAGTTCGAGCGCGGCGAGCTGGCCGTTGAGGTCGCCCCACAGGCTCTCGGGCAGCCGCGTGTTGGCGCGCAGGATCGCCAGCACGTCGGGGTCGAGCACGCCGTCGCGCACGATGCGCACCGGCGGGATCTGCACCGCCTCCTGCCAGCATTCGGTGGCGGACGGGTTGTAGTTGCCGGGCACCGCGCCGCCGACGTCATGCCAGTGCGCGGCCGAGGCCATGTAGCAGTAGAGCCTGCCGTCGCGGAAGAAGGGCCGCACCAGCTTGAAGTCGTTGGCATGGGTGCCGCCGTCGTAGGGATCGTTGCTGATCCAGATGTCGCCATCCTTCATGCCGCCGCGCGGCGCCGCCGCGGCCGCGGTCGCGCGCACCGCGAAGGCCATCGCGCCGACGAACACCGGCAGGCCCGACTTGCCCTGCACCAGCGTGTCGCCGCTCGCGGCATCGTAGAGGCCGTGGCAGGCATCGTGAGCCTCGGCAATGATCGGATTGAAGGCGCTGCGGTAGAGCGTCGCGTCCATCTCGTCGGCCACCTGTTCGAGGCGGCCGCGCAGCACGGCCAGCGTGACCGGGTCCATCGAGGGGATCGGTGAATCGTTCATGGTTCGGTTCTTTCTTTGGCGATGCGCTGCCGGAGCTGCTTCAGGAGGCCGCCCGCGCGGACCATGTCCATCAGGAAATCGGGCACGGGTTCGCAAGTCAGCGTCCGGCCGCCGGGGATCGACACCGAGGGCCGCGCCACGTCCAGGGCGACGCGGTCGCCGTCCTTCAACGATTCGACCTCGGAACACGTCAGCAGCAGGAGCCCGAGGTTGAAGGCATTGCGGAAATAGAGCCCGCTGTACGAGGGCGCGATCACCGCGGCCACGCCCAGGTGCACGAGCACGGCGGCGGCCTGTTCGCGCGAAGAGCCGATGCCGAAGTTGGGCCCGGCGACGATCACATCGCCGGCGCGCACCTCGCGGGCGAACTCGGGCCGCACGGCCTCGAGGCAATGCCGGGCGATGATGTCGATGCCATGCTTCATCGCGTGGCCCGGCGCGAGCACGTCGGTGTCGACATCGGCGCCGAGGCGCCAGACGCGGTGCGTTGTGTCGCCGCTCATGCCAGCACCTCGCGCGGATCGGTGACGCGGCCGCGCAGCGCCGACGCCGCGACGGTGTAAGGCGAGCCCAGGTACACCTGCGCGCTCGGCGAGCCCATGCGGCCCTTGAAGTTGCGCGCGGTGGTGGAGATGACCGTCACGTCGTCTCCGATCGAATCGCCGTAGCCGGAGCAGGCGCCGCAGGCCGTGGGGAGGAGTTCGGCACCGGCATCGAGCAGCACCTGCAGGACGCCCTCATCGCGCGCCTGTTCCTGGTCGCGCAGGCTGGCCGGCGCCACCATGAGCCGCACGCCGCTGGCGACCTGGTGGCCGCGCAGCACTTGCGCCGCGGCGCGCAGGTCGTCGAGCTTGGCGCCGGTGCAGGCGCCGATGTAGGCGACGTCGATGGGCGTGCCGGCATAGCGGCTCACGCCATGGGCGTTGGCCGGGCTGTGCGGCGCCGCGACATGGGGCTCCAGCGTGGAGGCGTCGAAGCGGTGGCGCGTGAACGCCGCGTCGGCATCGGTGAACCACGGCGCGGCATCCACCGGTGGCGCACCGGCCTCGGCCAGGAAGGCGGAGGTGGTCGCGTCGGGCGCGATCAGGCCAGCCTGTGCGCCGAGCTCGGCGCTCATGTTCGACAGCGTCATGCGCTCCTGCATCGACAGCGCCCGCACCGCCGGCCCGCAGAACTCGACCGCCTGATAGCGGCCGCCGTTCATGCCGAAGCGCGCCAGCATGTGCAGCATCATGTCTTTGGCGGTGACGCCGGCGGGCAGCGCGCCGTCCCACCACATCTGGATCGTCTCGGGCACGCGCAGCCAGATCTCGCCGGTGACTACCACGCCGAGCATCTCGGTGCTGCCGACGCCGAACATGTAGGCACCGAAGGCGCCGCCGGTGGGCGAATGCGAGTCGCCGCCGACGCACAGCATCCCTGGGCGGATGTGGCCGTGCTGCGGCACCACCACGTGGCAGATGCCCTSGCTGTCGTAGACGTGCGGCAGCTGCTGGTCGCGCGCCCAGTCGCGCGCGATGCGCACGATGCGGCGCGAGTCGTCGTCGCGCTCGGGCACGTAGTGATCCATCACCAGCACGATGCGCGAGCGGTCCCAGATCTGCGCCCCGAGTTCCTCGAGCATCGGCTGCAGCCGGCGCGGACCCGAGGAGTCGTGAAACATCGCCATGTCGACCGCGCAGGTGACGATCTCGCCCACCGCGACGGCCTCGCGGCCGCAGGCGCGGGCGATGAGCTTCTGCGCCAGCGTTTGCGGCGGCGCGGCGGTGAGGATGGA
>NZ_JBFUCI010000037.1:0-25031 GCF_056405335.1 Variovorax sp. P1_H12_2 | reverse complement strand
CGCCTGCGCCCTGGCGGGCGGCGACGACTACGAACTCGCCTTCACGGCACCCGCTTCGGCGCGCGCCGCGGTCGAGCAGGCGGCCCGCGCGAGCGCCACGCCGGTCACGCGCATCGGCGTCATCGAGCCCGAGGCGGGGCTGCGCCTGGTCGATGCCCAAGGCGCCCCCGTGGCGCAGCGCTTCGCGTCCTTCGACCACTTCGCCTGAGCGGGCTCGGGCCGTTCAGGCGCGCCGCCGGCGTTCCATCGGTACCTCTTCGAGCACCGCGAACGCGGAATCGATTTCGAGCTCGTTCAGCACGCAGGTCAGTCCGCGGTAGAGCTGGTCGGGAGACACCGGCTTGTGCAGCAGCGGAACGCCGCTGGCACGGGCCTCGCGCAGCCGCTGCGGTGCGGTGTCGCCGGTGATCAGCAGCGCGGGCAGGCGCTCGCCGAACTCGGCCCGCAGCGTGGTGATCGCCTCGGCACCGGTGCGGAGTTCGCGCAGGCGATAGTCGCTGATGACCAGCCCCGGCGGGTTCGCGCGCGCCAGCGCCAGGGCCTCCTCGATCGAGTCGGCGACGTCGCATTCGCAGCCCCAGGCGCTCAACAGCTGCCGCATGCCGGCGCGCACCGCTTCGTCGTCATCGATCACCAGCACCCGGACGTCGAAGACGCGCGCGTGGCCCGCGGCAACCTCCAGCCCGGCGCTCGCCACCCCCATCTGCGCGAGCGGCAGCGCGAGCCGGAAGACGCTGCCGCGCTGCGGCTCGGACACCAGCGACAGCGTGTGGCCCAGGGCACGCGCCAGGCCCTGCGCGATGGCCAGGCCCAGCCCCAGGCCCTTGCGCCGGTCGCGCTCGGCATTGCCGAGCTGATGGAACTCGCGAAAGATCTCGCGATGCTGGGTCGGCTCGATGCCGATGCCGGTGTCCCAGACCTCGATCAGCAGCTCGCTGCCGCGCCGGCGGGAGGCGACCAGCACCCCGCCGCTGTCGGTGTAGCGGATCGCATTCGACACCAGGTTGCGCAGGATCAGCGCCACCAGCGCCGGGTCCGAGCGCACCGCCGCATGGGTCTCGCGCGAGCGGTAGACGATGCCCTTGGCGTCGGCCTGCGGCGCCAGTTCGTTCTCCATTCGGTTGAGCAACGGCTGCAGCGGGAAGTCCTGCATCTGGGGCTCGACCACGCCGGCCTCGATGCGCGAGAAGTCGAGCAGGGTGTCGAGCATCTCGGCCGAGGCATGCCAGGTGGCGCGGGCGTTGGCCAGGGCGTCGTACTGGGCGGCCGACAGCTTGCTGCGGGCCAGCACCTCGAGGAACAGTCCCTGCGCATGGATGGGCTGGCGCAGGTCATGGCTGGCGGCGGCAAGGAACTTGGACTTGGCCAGGTTGGCCTGGTCGGCCTTCAGCTGCGCCGCCTGCGCATGGCCGGTCTCCACCTGCAGCCGTTCGATCAGTTCGAGGTTCTCGAAGCGCAGGTCGATCGCCGCGCGCGCCGCCCGGGCGCTGTTGCGCGCCTGGCCGAGCAGCGTGGCGACGTAGAGCACGGCAGCCACCCCCAGCGCGTTGTAGGCCGGGTCGCCCAGCAGCACCAGCTTGGCKGCCACCACGGCCACCTCGACCGTGCCGAACACGACGAACACCGGCAGCACCGGCGACAGCGAGGACATCGAGCTGCCGGCGACGCCCGCGAGCACCGCGATCACAAGAATGCTGCCGGTGACCGAGGTGGTGCCCAGCGCCACCCACGCCAGCGCGCCCCACGCGGCGGCGTCGATGAAGTTGAGCGTCATCTGCCGCCACACCAGGCGGCGCGCGCGCTCGTACGAGATCTCGCAGGCCAGCGTGCGGCGGGCATCACGGGCGCAATACAGCTTGATCAGGATCACCGTGCCGGCCCAGAGCCGCAGCGCCAGCGCATTGCTGTCGTTGGAGAGCACCCAGACCAGCAGCAGCGCGACCAGGATCGTCGGGATGACCGAACTGCCGATGTTGCCGAGCTGCAGCCGGAGCTGCTCGACCAGCGTGCGCCCATCGGCCAGGCGCGGGAATCTGGACATCAGGCGACCAGCCCCCTGCGGCGCGCCGCGAAGCCCGCTTCCGAACGGCTCGACACCTGCAGCGCCGCCAGCACCGCCTGCACGTGCCCGCGCACCGTGTTCTCCGACAGCCCGAGGCGGCGTCCGATGACCTTGTTCGGCAGGCCCTGGCACAGCAGGTCGAGCACCTCGGACTGGCGTGGCGTCAGCAACTGGGGCGACCCGCCGCCCGTCGGCGCCGGCGTGCCGGCGGTGGTCGGCTCGCCGCGCCGCAGTTGTTCGATCACGGTCAGGATGTTGTCGGCGGTGCCGGCCTTCGAGACGAAAGCCGCCGCGCCGCGCTCCGACGCCATCCGCACGTTGTGCGGCCCGGCATCGGAGGACAGGATGACCACCGCCGCCTGCGGCCATTTGCGCTTTACGAGCGCGATGCCCTCGAGCCCGTTGAGCCCTTGCAACTGGATATCGAGCAGCACCAGCGCGGGTTCGTCCATCGCCGAGCGAAGCCCCTCTTCCAGGGAGCTCGCCTCGGCCACCTCCAGCTCGGGAATGCCGGAGGCGAGCACCATGCGGAGCCCGCAACGGAACAACGCGTGGTCGTCGATGAGAAGAATTCGGGCGGGCAGCATGACGCGACGATTCTGCGCGAAGTCGAACCGGTCCAAATGGACTATTTACCCACGGCCGCCTTGCCGCGACGATTCAGGCGCCAAAGCCAATCCGTTGACGAACCACTGCCTGCGCCCCGCCGAATGAAGCCCTTGATCGACATCCAACGCATCGGACCGGATGCCTACTGCCACCGCATCAGCGCTCAGGGCGGTGCGGCGCAGGAGGCCAGCCGCGACTTCGTCGCGCTGGAGCATTGCCTGCGCGATGCGGGCGAATCGCTGGGCCGCTATTTCGCGCAGGTGGAACTCAAGTTCGACGGCCTGTTCCTGGGCGCCTGCGCCGTCGATGCGCTGCGCACCACCCCCCAGGCCGTGGCCCGCCGCATTTCGCAGCATTTCCAGCCGGCCTGATCGCCAGTCTCAGGCCGACGCCGGGCCGCCAGCGCGGCGAAGTCCGCGCTTCGCACGGACGGGCGGCCTGCAGCTTCCCCTTGGGGGGCAGCGACCACACGAAGTGAGGGAGCGTGGGGGCTCATCAGCCCCGCGCAGCAACAAAACGCTGCGCCAGCAGGGCCGCCAGCGCCGGCGCCAGCGCAAAACTTGCGAACAGCCACGCGGCCGCCGATTGCGCGCCCGCCGCGCCGCCGGGTTCGGTCAGCCCTGCGGCATTCGCCACCAGGCCGGCCACTGCGGCGCCGATCGCCATGCCGTAGAGCTGCACGGTCGTGATCGATGCCGACGCCAGGTTCTCCTCGCCAGGCCGCGCCAGCGTCAGCACCCGGGTCAGCAGATGCGGCCACCCCATGCCCACGCCAAAGCCGGTGCAGGCCAGCGCAAGACCGAGGCCGAGCGTCTGGAACACCGGCGTGAAGCGCACCACGGGCACGAGCAGCAGCAGCCCGAGCAGGCCCAGCGTGCTGACCACCGGGCCGAGGCGCAGCATGCGGTCGGCGCGCGGACCCGTGCGGCCCGCGGACAGCAGCGATGCGGCGCTCCAGCCGCCCGCCATCGCGGCCGTGAGATAGCCCGCGGCCAGCGGCGAATGGCCGTGCAGCGTCTGCAGGAAGTAGGGCACGAAGATCTCCGTGTCGGTGCCGATCAGGAGCAGCGCGACGCAGGCATAGATCGCACCGAACGCGGTGAAGGGCGCGTAGGCGCCGGTGGGCAGCAGCCGGACCGTCGCCCGCCGGTCGACGCGCGCCAGCACCACGCCCAGTGCCAGGCCGAAGAGCACCAGGCCGATCTGGCCGGGCAGCGTGTCGAACAGGCTCGCCGTCGCGACGCAGAGAGCCGAGGCGATCAGCAGCAGGATCTGGCCGATCGGCAGGGCGGCGCGCGGGGCCTCCCGCTCGGCCGCGCCGGCACGCGACGGCAATTGCACGCTGACGATCAGGGCCTGGACCAGCGCGACCGGAAGCAGGGCCCAGAAGGCCCAGCGCCAGTGGCCCAGTTGCGCGAAGACGCCGCCGACCGCGGGACCGCACAGGGTCGCGACGCCCCACATGCCTGAGACCAGCGCGACCGCGCGCGGCCACAGGCTGGCCTCGAACATGAAGCGGATCAGCGCATAGCTCAACGCCGCCAGCACGCCGCCGCCCAGCCCCTGCACGGTGCGCCCGGCCAGCATCCAGGCCATGCCAGGGGCCGTCGCGCAGCCGACGCTGCCCAGCACGAAGACCGCCAGCGCCGCCAGGTAGGTCCGGCGCGGCCCCAGTTCCTGGAGCAGGCGCACCGACAGCGATGCGCCGAGGATCGACGCCGCCACGAACAGCGTGGTGTTCCAGGCGTACCAGGCGACGCCGCCGATGTCCTGCACGACCGAGGGCAGCACCGTGGTCACGATGTGCACGTTGATCGCATGCAATGCGACCCCGCCAGTGACGGCGACGGCCCGCCAGGCGTTGCGCCCCGAGAACAATTCGCCCCATGAAGCGGTGCGGGTCGGGACGGCAGCGGAAGAAAGCGAGGTCATGGCGGAACGAGGCTGCCGGGCAGGCATATTATCAAAGCAACTGCTTGCATATTAGCAGTCACTCGCAATTAGACAAGTAAAATCTTGGGGAATATGACGTCCAGTTCCACGGCCGACCGCATCCTGCTGCTGCTGAAAAGCCGCGGCCCGACGTCGACGGCCGCGCTGGCCGCCTGGCTGCAGACCACGACCGAGGCGGTGCGACAGCAGGTGCACAAGCTGGCCGACGCCGGGCTGGTGCGCGGCGTCAGCGAGGCGCCCTCCGGCGTCGGGCGGCCGGGCCAGGCCTGGTCGCTGAGCGCCAGCGGGCACGCGCGTTTTCCCGACCGGCACGCCGAACTCACGCGGACGTTGATCGACACGGTGCGCGAGGTGTTCGGCGAAGCCGGGCTCGAGCAGCTCATTGCGCGGCGCGAGAGCGCTTCCCGCGCTGCCTACCTGGAAGCCTGCCGGGACCTGCAGGATCTGGAGCCGCGGCTGCGCAAGCTCGCCGCGCTGCGCGACGACGAAGGCTACATGGCACGGCTGGAGCCCGACGGCCACGATTGGCTGCTGATCGAGGACCACTGCCCGATCTGCGCCGCCGCCGAGACCTGCCAGGGCTTCTGCCGTTCCGAACTCGATGTGTTTCGCGAGGTCGCCGGTCCGCAGGGCCGCCTGCGCCGCGAGGAACATCTGATCGCAGGCGCGCGCCGCTGCGTCTACCGCATCACGCCGCTCCCCGCCTCCGGGCCAAAGATGCGCGACACTGCGGGCTGATGCAAGCCGATCCCGATTCGCCCTCTCCCGCCGTCCCGTTTCGCCCGACGCTGCGCTTCCTGTTCGCGCATCCCGCGCACCTGATCGCCCTGGGCTTCGGCTCCGGCCTGCCGCGCCACGCACCCGGCACCGTGGGCACGCTCTGGGCCTGGGTCGCGTTCCTGGTGATGGAGCGCTGGCTGTCGAGCGCCGCGATCGGCTGGGTGATCCTGGCCTCGCTGCCGATCGGCTGGTGGGCCTGCACGGTCACGGCGCGCCACATGCGGGTGGCCGACCCCGGCAGCATCGTCTGGGACGAGGTGGTCGCCTTCTGGATCGTGCTCTGGCTGGTGCTGCCCGGCGGCCTGCTGGCCCAGCTCATCGCCTTCGGCCTGTTCCGCTTCTTCGACGCCGTCAAGCCGGGCCCGGTCGGCTGGGCCGACCGGTTGTTCAAGCCCCACGGGTCCGACGCCGGGACGATGCGCTGGAGTGCCGCGGGCCTGGGCATCCTGTTCGACGACCTGGTGGCGGCCTTCTGCACGCTGCTGGTCATCGCCGCCTGGCGTGCATGGTGAAGTGACGATGAACCCCTCCCCGATCCCCCCTCCCGACCTCGACGTTCCCGCACTGGTGCTTCAGCTGGCCGAACTGCTGCAGCACCGGCGCTGGATGATGGCCACCGCCGAGAGCTGCACCGGCGGCCTGATCGCCGGCGCCTGCACCGATCTCTCCGGCTCGAGCGCCTGGTTCGAGCGCGGCTTCGTGACCTATTCGAACGCGGCCAAGGCCGAGCTGCTCGGCATCGACGCAGCACTGATCGAGGCCCACGGCGCGGTCAGCGAGCCGGTGGCGCGGGCCATGGCCGAAGGCGCGATCGCGCGCTCGCAGGCCCAGGCCGCGGTCGCGGTCACCGGCGTCGCCGGGCCCACCGGCGGCTCGCCCGACAAGCCGGTCGGCACCGTCTGGTTCGGCTGGTCGGTGGACGGCCGCGTGCGCACCGAGCGCCGCCGCTTCGACGGCGACCGCGCCACGGTGCGCGCGGCCACGGTGCAATACGCGCTGCAGACGCTCGCAGAGCTGGTGCGGAGAGCCTGAGCCCCCACGCTCCCTCACTTGGTGTGGTCGCGGCGACCGGCTGAATTAGGATGGCGCATGCGCACCGAACAAACCCTCCGCCGCCTCTATGACGCGTTCGCCGTGCTCGACGCCGACACCATGGCGAGCTGCTATGCGCCCGAGGCGCGCTTCGACGACGAGGCCTTCTCGCTGCGCGGAGCGCGCGAGGTCGGCGGCATGTGGAAGATGCTCTGCGGCGGCACAAAGGCCAAGGGCGCCGCGGTCTGGAAGCTCAGCTACCGCGACCTCGAGGCCGACGCCACGAGCGGCAAGGCGCACTGGGACGCGCACTACCTCTTCAGCGCCACCGGGCGCATCGTCGACAACGCGATCGACTCGCGCTTCACCTTCACGCCCGAGGGCCTCATCGCCACGCAGCGCGACCGCTTCGACTTCTGGCGCTGGTCGCGGCAGGCACTGGGCGCGCCCGGCCTGCTGCTGGGCTGGTCGCCGATGCTGAAGAAGAAGGTGCGCACCACCGCCGCGGCGAACCTCGCGGCCTTTCTCGCCCGCAACCCCTGACCTGCCTCCACGGAACACCCATGACCGACATCACGATCGCCGACAACCCCGCCGAGCACCGCTACGAGGCCCGCATCGGCGGCGAACTCGCGGGCTACTGCGAATACAACCTGCTGAGCGAGGCCATCATGTTCACCCACACCGAGGTGCTGCAGGCCTTCGAGGGCAAGGGCGTGGCATCGGCGCTCGCGCGTCACGTGCTCGACCAGGCACGGGCCGACGGCAAGCACGTGATTCCGGTCTGCCAGTTCATCGCCGGCTATATCCGCAAGCACCGCGATTACGCGGACCTGGTGCGCCCGGACGTGCAGCGGGCGTTCAAGATCTGAGGGCTCAGGCCCCCACGCTCCGCACTGCGTGTCGTCGCTGCCCCCCGAGGGGGCGCAGTCCGGCTTGGGGCGGCCCGGCGCCGGACTCCGGCCCCCACGCTCCGCACTGCGTGTCGTCGCTGCCCCCCGAGGGGGCGCAGTCCGGCTTGGGGCGGCCCGGCGCCGGACTGGCTCAGTCGCAGCGGTAGGTGACTTCCCCGGTCGGGGTGCCCGGCCCCTTGGCATCCAGGAAGCGCATCGGTGCGCCGAAGTTGCGGCAGTAGGCCTCCGCCTCCTGCGCGGTGGGCGACTTGAACACGCCGTCGCCGAGCCAGGTGACCCGCGGGGCGGGTCGCGACGCGCATCCGGCGGCGATGGCCGCAAGCGTGAGGAGGGAAAGGGTGGCGAAGGGTCGCATCGGGAAGCGCATGGTGGTGGCCGGACCGGCTCAGCCCTGATAGAACACTTCGACCTTGCCCTTGAGCTTGATCAGCAGTGGCTTGCCCTTGCGATCGAGCGTCCTGCCTGCGGGCACCTTGATCCAGCCTTCGCTGATGCAGTACTCCTCGACGTCCTTGCGCTCCTTGCCGTTGAATCGGATGCCGATGTCGTGTTCGAAGACTTCGGCGACGTGATGCGGGCTGCGCGGGTCGATCGACAGATGGTCGGGCAGCGGTGGCGGGGTGGGAGTGGTTTCGGTCATGAATGTGGATTTCTCGAAGGGCTCCATTTTGAAGCGTCCGGCGCCGGCAGCCAGGCGAACGCCACGGTGGCGGCGACCAGCAGCCCCGCGATGGTCGCCAGCACGGCGCGGAAGGCCTCGATGCCATGGGCCGCACCCCACGAGGCCGCGGCGCCCGTGACCCACTGCATCAGCGCCACGCCGAGGAACATCGCCATCGTGAAGACCGCCATCGCGCGGCCCGTGATCGCCGCCGGATAGGCCGCCCGCACGTCGGCGTATTGCCAGACGATGAAGCCTCCGAGCAGCCCGATCAGGATCGTGGCGCCGACATCGACCCAGGCCTGCGTGAAAAAGGCAATCGCCGCGAACAGCCCGGCGTAGACCAGGCTGCAGCCGATGATGCGGCGACGCCGCGCCGGACCGTCCCGGTCCAGCTGACCGAACAGGGGCGGCCCGACCAGCGAGACCAGCGAGACGACCAGCGCCACATGGCCGCTCTGCACCAGCGAATAGCCATGGCGCTCGATCAGGAGCGGCCCGAGCCAGAGCCCGCGCAGCGAGATGAAGGCCGCATAGGTCACGGCCCCCAGCACCATGATGCCGAACGTGTGCGGCAGCGCGAACAGGGCGCCGAACTGCCGCAGCGCCTGCGCCACCGACTCCTTCGGCGGGCTGTCCGGCCGCGCCGGCTCGCGCACCCGGTGCCAGATCGCCAGCCAGGCCAGCGCCGAGGCCGCCGCCAGGACGACGAAGCCCATGCGCCACGAGCGCTCCTGCACCAGCCACGCGAGCGGCGTGCCGGTCAGCAGCATGCCGACGCTGCCGATGCCCAGCACCAGCYCCGACACCGAAGCGAATCGCGCAGCGGGGAAATGCCGCGCGATGAACACCGTACAGACCAGGAAGGCCGGCGCGCAGCCGATGCCGATCAGCACCTGGCCGGCCACCAGCACCCCGTAGTCGGTGGACAGCGCCGACAGCAGTGCGCCCGCGATGGCGAGCGGGAACGCGGTCAGCACGGTGCGGCGCACGCCGTGCAGGTCGATGCCGATGCCCATGAAGAGCTGCATCGCGCCGAACGCGAAATGGAAGGCGGCCGAGAAGAGGCCGAGCGCCTGCGGCGAGAGCACGAACTCCGCCTGCAGCTGGCTGGCCATGATCGCGCCCACGGTGCGAAAGGCCTGGCTCAGCGCGAACGCGGTGCACAGCGCCAGGACCATGGCCCAGGCGGCGCGCGCAGACAACCCACCCGGTGCGGCGTTCAAGTGCCCGCCTTCGCCAGACGGATGTTCCAGGAGCCGCGCTGGGCGCCCCCGGCCGGCGCAGCCAGGCCCGTTGGTGAAACACCGCGGAACCGGCTTCGCCGGGCCGCTGGTGTTGCCCCCGGTAGGGGGTGGGCGGCTACACGAAGTGAGCCAACCTGGGGGCGAGCCCCTACGCCCCGTGGCACTTCTTGAATTTTTTTCCGCTGCCGCAGGGGCAGGGATCGTTGCGCCCCGGGGTCGCTTCCTTGCGGATCGTCTCCACGCGCGGCCCCATGCTGCGCCACAGCTGGCGCAGGTCGTACACGGCCCAGATCGCGGCGCCGAAGTCGTCGACCCGCTGCTGGCTCACGCTGGGCGGGCCGTCCTCGGCGTACATCGAGAGCGCGGGCTTGCCGGTGTCGTCTTCGGTCAGCGTGACGATGGCGTCGAGCGCCTCGTCGAGCATCTGCGCCGCTTCCTTGTCGCGCGGCGGCGCCCAGTCCTCGGGCCAGTTCTCGACCGCGAACATGAAGCCCAGCGCCCAGACCTGGGCGAAGGACGGGATCGCCTCGCCGGCCATCTCGGCGCGCTCTTCCTCGGGCAGCGCCGCGATCGCGCCGCGGGTGTCGAGCACCTCGGGCTGCCAGGTGCGCTCGTCGTCGAGCGACTGCACATCGGCGTCCAGGCCGCTTTCGATCTCGCGCCAGCGCCGCTTCCAGCGCCAGACGAACTCCATGTGCTGCGCCGGCACGAAGCCCTCGCCGAGCAGCACCGGCCAGTATTCCGCCGGCTCGATGGGGCGCCGGGTGCAGACCAGCGCGGCCATGAAGCCCTCGCAGAACTCCCATTGCGGCGTCTCGTCGTCGTGCTCGCGCAGGGCGTCGAGGACCTGGTCCTGGGCGTCGAAATCGTCGGGGCCGAGCGGTGCGTTGTCGGGCTGGGCGGGGGTCGGGGTGTCGGGCTGGGTTGTCATGGCGTTACGAATGCAGCCCTCTATGATGCAGCAAGGCTTCCGGAGACTCCCTATTTCGACATCGACGATTGCGCCGTTCCCGGCGCGCTACACCGCGTTCGCGCTGTGCGCGGCCGGCCTGGTCGCGAGCGTGGTGGCGGTTCTGCTCGTGCCGGACCGCTGGACCGCATGGATCGCCCTCGCGGTTTTCGGCGTGCTCTGCGGCACCGGCGTGCACGACCTGYGCCAGACCCGCCACGCCATCCTGCGCAACTACCCCGTCATCGGTCACTTGCGCTTCCTGCTCGAGTACATCCGGCCCGAGATACGGCAGTATTTCATCGAGAGCGACGCCGAAGCCGCGCCGTTCTCGCGCGCCCAGCGTTCGCTGGTCTACCAGCGCAGCAAGGGCGAGCCCGACAACCGGCCCTTCGGCACCCAGCTCGACGTCGCGATCGCCGGCTACGAGTGGATCAACCACTCGATGCAGCCGACGAAGCTGGCCGACCACGACTTCCGCATCGTCATCGGCGCGACGCCGAACCCGGCCTCGCCCGCGGGCGAAACCTGCACCCGGCCCTACAGCGCCAGCGTCTTCAACATCTCGGCGATGAGCTTCGGCGCGCTCTCGGCCAATGCCATCAAGGCGCTCAACCAGGGCGCGAAGATGGGCGGCTTCGCGCACGACACCGGCGAGGGCTCGATCTCCTCGCACCATCGGGTGCACGGCG
The DNA here is from genome assembly GCF_056405335.1 of Variovorax sp. P1_H12_2. NCBI lineage: Bacteria > Pseudomonadati > Pseudomonadota > Betaproteobacteria > Burkholderiales > Comamonadaceae > Variovorax > Variovorax sp. P1_H12_2. The sequence continues at coordinate 14,132 of NZ_JBFUCI010000037.1, read as the reverse complement.
GCGACCTGATCTGGGAGATCGGCTCGGGCTACTTCGGCTGCCGCAACGACGACGGCTCGTTCAGCGAGGAGCGCTTCGTCGCCAATGCGGGCGACCCGCAGGTCAAGATGATCGAGATCAAGCTGAGCCAGGGCGCCAAGCCCGGCCACGGCGGCGTGCTGCCGGCGCCCAAGGTGACGTCCGAGATCGCGGCCGCGCGCGGCGTGCCGGTGGGCGTCGACTGCGTCTCGCCGTCCTCCCACAGCGCCTTCTCGACGCCCACCGAGATGATGCATTTCATCGCCCGGCTGCGCGTGCTGTCGGGCGGCAAGCCCACCGGCTTCAAGTTCTGCCTGGGGCATCCGTGGGAATGGTTCGCGATCGTCAAGGCGATGCTGGAGACCGGCCTCACGCCCGATTTCATCGTGGTAGACGGTGCCGAAGGCGGCACCGGCGCGGCACCGGTCGAGTTCAGCGACCACGTCGGCGCGCCGCTGCAGGAAGGCCTGCTGCTGGTCCACAACACGCTGATCGGCGTCGGCCTGCGCGACCGCGTCAAGATCGGCTGCGCCGGCAAGGTGATCACCGCCTTCGACCTGGCGCGCATGATGGCGCTGGGCGCCGACTGGTGCAACGCGGCGCGCGGCTTCATGATGTCGCTGGGCTGCATCCAGGCCCAGGCCTGCCACACCGGCTTCTGTCCGACCGGCGTGACCACCCAGGACCCGGTACGCCAGCAGGCGCTGGTGGTGCCGACCAAGGCCGACCGGGTGCGCAACTTCCACCGCAGCACGCTGCATGCGCTGCAGGAACTGGTGCAGGCCGCCGGCCTCGACCATCCGCAGCAGATCACGGCCCACCACATCGTGCGCCGCATCTCCGACACCGAGGTGCGGCTGCTCAGCAACCTGGTGATGCAGGTGCAGCCCGGCGCGCTGCTCGGGCGGTTCGACGGCCAGCACAGCGTGTTCCGCACCTACTGGCCGCTCGCCAGCGCGCAGAGCTTCCAGCCTCTCGCCATGTCCCCATGAACCCGGTCAGACGGGGCGGATCGCCCACACGCGTCCAGATGCGCAAGGGCATGGCGTCGGCACCGGCGCCGCTGGAACCGGGCACGGCGCCGCAGCCCGGCGACTACGCCGAGTTCCTGCGCACCGCGCTGCCGCAGCAGGCGCGGGCGGTCGCCAGCCATCGTTTCGGCAACGAGCGGGTCTGGCTCAAGAAGGCCGGCCCGCGCCACGGCAAGCTGCGCTACCACCTGCTGGCGGCCATCGCCGGGGCGCTGCGGCTCGACGTCTTGCGGCCGGTGCCGAATCCGGGCGGCGAGGCGGCGATCGCGATCGAGGCCGACCGGCTGCGCCAGCTCGGTGCCGCGGGCCTGCGGGTGCCGGCGGTGCTGGCGCAGCAGGGCGACGGCCTGCTGATCTCCGACCTCGGCCAGAGCGGCCGCCCTCCGGTGGTGCTGCAGGAGCGGCTCGACCAGGCCGCCGCCGTGGGGCCGGTGGCGCTGCTGGCGACCTGGCGCGAGGGCCTGGCCGCGATCGCCATCGTGCATGCGCGCGAAACCTACCTGAGCCAGGCCTTCGACCGCAATCTGGTGCAGTGCCCGGACGGCACGATCGGCTACATCGATTTCGAGGACGACCCCGGAGAGACGCTGCCGCTGGCCGRATGCCAGGCGCGCGACTGGCTCAGCTACCTGCATTCCACCGCGATGCTGGTCGACGCCGCGTCGCCGCATGCGGCCGCCGCGCACTGGCACGCGATGCTGGACCAGGCGAGCGACGAGGTGCGCGACCGCCTGGCGGTCGCGGCGCGGCGCATGCGCTGGCTGCGGCACCTGCCCGCGGGCCGGCGCTGGGGGCGCGACACGCAGCGGGTGCGGGCCGTGGCGCGCTTGCTGGCGCGGTGGTACGGCGGCTAGGGCCGGCGCCAGTCCCTGGACACCTCGACGCCCCACGGCGCGAGCCGCTTGCGCATCGACAGCACGGCCCGGTCCTTGCTCAGCAGCCGTGCCCGCTGCGCCACCGCGAGGTCGATGAAGATCTGGTCGTCGGGGTCGCGGCAAGCGCAAGGCGCGCGTGCCGGCACGCCGTCGACCTGGCGCGTGCGGGCGTCGAAGGCCGCCAGGACCTCGCCCGCCGCCCGCCCCCGCGTCTTCAGGCGGGCGGCGATCAGCGGATAGTCGAGCACGCGCGCGAGTTCGTCGCGCATCGCCGCGGTGACGACCCATTGCAGCTCGCCGGCGTCCAGCGCCGCAGCAAGCGCCGCATGGCCGGGGTCGTCGAACACCAGCAGGTCGAGCGCGATGTTGGTGTCGATGACGACACCAGGCCGGCGCCGGGCCGCCCCAAGGCGGCCTGCGGCCCCCTCGGGGGGCAGCGACCCACACGCAGTGGGGGAGCGTGGGGGCTCAGGCCGGCGCCGGGCCGCCCCAAGGCGGCCTGCGGCCCCCTCGGGGGGCAGCGACCCACACGCAGTGGGGGAGCGTGGGGGCAATTCAGTCACGCCGCCTCAGCCGCGCTTCGGGATGCCTAGGCCGGCCGCGACCGCGGGCCGGGACAGGAACTTATCGAGGGCTCGCATCACGTTCGGGAAGTCGGCCATGCCGACCAACTCGCCGGCCTCGTAGAAGCCGATCAGGTTGCGTACCCAGGGAAAGGTCGCGATGTCGGCGATCGAGTAGCCGTCGCCGAGGATCCAGTCGCGCCCTTCGAGCTGCCGGTCGAGCACCTTCAGCAGGCGCCTGGCTTCGGCCACATAGCGGTCGCGGGGCCGCTTGTCCTCRTAGTCCTTGCCGGCGAACTTGTTGAAGAAACCGACCTGGCCGAACATCGGACCGATGCCGCCCATCTGGAACATCAGCCACTGGATCGCTTCGTAGCGGCCGGCGGGTTCCTGCGGGATGAACTTGCCAGTCTTGTCTGCGAGGTAAAGCAGGATCGCGCCCGATTCGAACAGCGCCAGCGGCCTGCCGCCCGGCCCGTTCGGATCGAGGATCGCCGGGATCTTGTTGTTCGGACTGAGCGAGAGGAATTCCGGCGAGGTCTGGTCGTTCGATTCGAAGCTGACCAGGTGCGGCTCGTAGGGCAGGCCGGTCTCCTCCAGCATGATCGACACCTTGACCCCGTTGGGCGTYGGCAGGGAATAGAGCTGCAGCCGGTCCGGATGAACGGCGGGCCATTTCTGGGTGATCGGGAAGGCGGACAGATCGGTCATGAAAATGCGGGTTTCTGCGAGAGCCGCATTCTGGCCCGAAACGCCAATCCGGGCCGACGCGTCAGACCTTCCGCGCCGACCCCGCCACCATGTCGAACCTGAACAGCCGGCATTCGATCGGCCCGTTCCACATCGGCACCCGGCGCGACTCCTTGAGCCGCATGCGCTTGGGCAACTGCAGGTCGGGCGTCAGCACCCAGGCGGTCCAGCCGGCGTAGTTCTTTTTCCAGTGGCTGGCGAGCTGGACGAAGAACTCGCCGCCATCCTCGGTCTGCGCGTCCTCGCGGCCGCGCGCCACGCCGCCGACCTCGATCCGCTCGCCGTAGGGCGGGTTCAGCACGATCACGCCCGACTCGGCCGGCGGCATGCGCTGCAGCGCATCGCCGCCGCGGAACTGGATCGCCGCCGACACGCCCGCGCGTTCGGCATTGCGCTCGGCGAAGTCGACCATGCGGTGCGAGACGTCCGAGCCGAAGATCGCCGGCGCGGGCTGCGTCGGCGCCGGCACCGCCCCGGCCTTCAGGGCCGCCCACACATGCGGCTGGAACGGCAGCAGCTTCTCGAAGCCGAAGCGCCGCAGCGAGCCGGCCGCGATGCCGGACGCGATCTGCGCCGCCTCGATCGCGATCGTGCCGCTGCCGCAGCAGGGGTCGTACAGCGGCTCGACAGAGACCGCACCGGTCTCCGGATTCCACCAGCCGCTGGCCGCCAGCATCGCCGCGGCCAGGGTTTCCTTGAGCGGCGCATCGCCCTTGTCCTGCCGCCAGCCGCGCTTGAAGAGCGGCTCGCCCGAAGTGTCGATGTAGAGCGTGCAGAGGTCGGTCGTGAGGTGCGCGAAGACGCGGCAGTCGGGCCACTGGGTCTCGATGCTCGGCCGCACGCCGCCCGCCTTGGCGCGGAAGCGGTCGGCGATCGCGTCCTTGATGCGCAGGGTGGCGAAGTTGAGGCTCTGCAGCGGGCTGTGCTGCGCCGTGGTCTCGATCTTGAAGGTCTGCTTCGGCGTGAACCAGATCTCCCAGGCGACGCCGCTGGCGATCGCGTAGAGGTCGTTCTCGCTGCGGTAGGGCGCCTGCGCGAGCTCGATCAGCACGCGCTGCGCGAGCCGGCTGTGGAGATTGAGCTTGAGCGCGTCGCGCCAGTCGGCGCGCACCCGCACCCCGCCGCGCAGCGTGAGCAGGTCCTGCCCCACGCGGCCGGTCAGCGCATGCACTTCCTGCGCCAGGAAATCCTCGACGCCGGCGGCGCAAGGGAGGAAAAGCGAAAGATCGTTCACCGTGCGATTGTCGCCTCGACGGAGCCCCCCGCCAGCGGCTTGCTGTTCTATAGTGGACCGGCCGATGAGCTCCTCGCCCCTCCCCGCATCCCCCGAGGCCTCCAGCGCCAACGGGTTTGCCATCCGCTGCGAGGTGCTGCGGCTCAGCGCCCAGCCCAGCGGGCTGGTGCTGCTCTTCCAGTTCCTGCTCGACTGCGGCGTGGCGGCGCTGTTCGCCTGGCAGTACTCGGTGCCGCACGCGATCGTCTGGATTGCGCTGATCGCCGCCACCACCGCCTACCGCGGCTTCTTCCCGCAGCGGCTGCCCCAGCCGCTGACCCCCGCGAACCTGCCGCCCGCCCTGCGCCTGCACACGCTGCGCATCGCGGTGCACGAAGGCGCCCACGGCCTGGCCGGCGTCCTGCTCTTCAACCCGGCCGATCCCACGGCGCAGCTGATGATCGGGCTGGTGGTGATGGCGATGACGCTGTCCTCGGCCTTCTCGGTCTCCTACTACACCCCGGCCATGCAGCTTGCGATCGCGCTGCTGCTGGCGCCGGTGATCGTCATGGGCCTGGCCTTCGGGGCGCCGACCATGAAGGTGCTGTCGGTGCTCGGCATCGGCCTGCTCGCGATGGTCTGGAAGCTGGTGTCCGAGCGCGCCCGCCAGCTCGAGGAGAACATCGGCCTGCGCCACAACGAAAGCACGCTGCGCGCGCGGGCGCTGGCCGGCCTGCACGCGTCGCAGCAGGCCCAGGCCGAGCGCCTGCGCTTCTTCTCGGCCGCCAACCACGACCTGCGCCAGCCCGTGATGGCGATGGGCCTGCATGCCGAGGTGCTGCGCCAGCAGTTGAGTGCCGGCGAGGACACGCTCAGCGTGCTGGGCACCGTCGCCGCGCTGTCGAAGGCCCAGCAGGCGCTCGAGGGGCTCACCGACCAGCTGCTCGAGATCGGGCGCATCGAGGCCGCCGCCGACCCGATCTCGCCGGTGGCGGTCGCGCTGGCGCCGCTGTTGCACGAGTTCGCGCGCCAGGCTGCCAGCGGCCGCGTGCGGGTGCGCTGCCCGGCGACCGCCGTGGTCTGGACCGATGCGGTCGCGCTGCGCCGGATCCTCGGCAACCTGGTCGACAACGCGCTCAAGTTCACGCCCCGGGGCCGCGTGCTGCTGGCCTGCCGCCAGCGCGGCGAGGCCTGGCGGATCGAGGTCCGGGACGCCGGCATCGGCATCCCGGCAGAGGCCCAGGAGCGCGTGTTCGGCGACTTCGAGCAGATCGGCAACGTCGAGCGCAACCTGCAGCGCGGCCACGGCCTGGGCCTGGCGATCGTGCGGCGGCTGGCATTGCGGCTGGGCGTCGAGATCATGCTGCGCTCGGCGCCAGGACGCGGGTCGGTGTTCGCCTTCGTGCTGCCGGCCGCGCCGCAGGGCGTGCCGCTGGCGCCCTCGCCCGCCGCGGGCGTCGAGCCCGCATTGACGCCGCAGACGCGGAGGCTCGCTCCCGGGCTGGTCGTGCTGGTGGTCGAGGACAACCTCGTGGTGGCCGACAGCATCGCGGCGCTGCTGCGCCTCTGGGGCGCGCGGCCCGAGGTCTGCACCAGCGCCGCCGAGGCGCTCGCGCTGCCCGATCTCTCGGTCTTCGGCATCGCGCTGTGCGACATCCGGTTGCCCGGCGAACTCGACGGCATCGCGCTGGCGACCGAGCTGCAGCGCCGACGCCCCTCCCTCGCCATCGCGCTGGTCTCGGCCGACATCGACGACGCCACCCAGCAACTGGCCCGCGAGCGCGGCTGGCAGGCGCTGCGCAAGCCGGTGCAGCCCGCGATGCTGCACGCGCTGCTGCGGCAGGCGCAACGCTGAACCGCCTATGCTTCGGCCATGCCCGACGCGCTGCCGACACCCTTGGTCGATTCCAACGACGCCCCGCGCTACGGCCCGGTGGCGATCGCCCTGCACTGGCTGCTCGCGCTGACGATCCTCGGCGCCGTCTGCCTCGGCCTGTCGATGACCGGTCTGCCGCTCTCGCCGCTGCGACTCAGGCTCTACAACTGGCACAAGTGGGCCGGCATCACGATCCTGGCGCTGTCGGCCGTGCGCCTGCTGTGGCGCCTGTCCCACCCGCCGCCGTCCCTGCCGGCGCGCATCCGGGCGGCCATGCCGGGCTGGCAATGGGCGGCGCACCGCGGGTTGCACCTGCTGCTCTACCTGCTTTTCTTCGCCGTGCCGCTGCTGGGCTGGGCCTACAGCTCCTCGCTGGGCTTCCCGGTCGTGTGGCTGGGGGTGCTGCCGCTGCCGGACTTCGTGCCGGTCGACAAGGATTTCGCCGAGGCGGTGCTCAAGCCGCTGCACAAGATCGGCGCCTTCGGCCTCGCCGCGGCGGCGCTGGTCCACGCCGCGGCCGCCCTCAAGCACCACTTCGTCGACCGCGATGGCCTGCTCGACCGCATGTCGCCCCTTTCACCCCGGCAACGTCTCCCATGACCCTCCTTGCCATGGCCTGCCGCGGGTGGTGCGCGGCGGCGCTGATCGTCGCCGGCACGGCCGCCGCCGAGCCGCCGGCACCGGCGAAACTGCTGCCGGCCCCGAGCCGGATCGCCTTCGTGTTCAAGCAGATGGGCGTGCCGGTGGAAGGCGTGTTCAGGAAGTTCGATGCCCGGATTGCCCTCGACCCGCGCAAGCCCGAAGACGGCAGCGTCGCGCTGCAGATCGATGTCGCCAGCGCCAGCCTGGGCATCCCGCAGACCGATGCCGAGCTGCCCAGGCCCACCTGGTTCGACAGCGACCGTTTCCCGAAGGCGGAATTCCATTCCAGCGCCATCAAGGCGCTGGGCAGCGGCCGCTTCGAGGTCGCCGGCCGGCTGACCATCAAGGGCAGCAGCCGGGACGTGGTCGTGCCGGTGGAGATCATGCAGTCCTATGGCCAGTCGACCGCGACCGGAAGCCTTACGATCCAGCGCCTCGCCTTCAGGATCGGMGAAGGCGAATGGACCGACACGTCGATGGTGGCCGACGACGTGCAGGTGCGCTTCAAACTGGTGCTGACCGGCCTCGGCCCGCTGTGAAATCCTTCGATGTTTCCACCTTCATCCGAAAGCGCGCCATGAAGAAATTGCTCACACTCGCCGCGCTGGCGACCGCGGCGGCACTGGCCGGCGCCCAGCACGCACCCGAGGCGGCCGCCAAGCCGGCCGGCGGCCCTGCCAAGGGCGCGAGCTACGTGGTCGACCCGACCCACACCTTCGTCAACTACGAGATGGGCCACTACGGCACCACCACCAACCGCGGCCGCTTCAGCACCAAGGACGGCCAGGTCAAGATCGACCCTTCGGGCACCGCCGGCAAGATCGACATCACGATGGACATCAGCTCCATCAACACCGGCGTCGACCTGCTCAACCGGCACCTGCTGAGCAAGGACTTCTTCAACGTGGCCGAGTTTCCAACCGCCCGCTTCGTCGCCGACCAGATCGACTTCAGCGGCGACAAGGTCACGCAGGTCAACGGCACGCTCACCTTGATGGGCAAGAGCCGCCCCGTGGCGCTCAAGGCCAACCGCTTCAACTGCTACCTGAGTCCGCTCATCAATCGCCAGATCTGCGGCGGCGACTTCGAGACCACGGTGGAGCGCAGCCAGTGGGGCATCAGCTGGGGGCTCGCCTTCGGCTTCGAGGACAAGGTGAGGCTGCTGGTGCAGGTCGAGGCCATCAACATCCAGTAGCGCTACAGCAGGCTCTCCGGCGCCAGCGGCGCGAGCAGTTCCAGCATCACGCGGTCCCACAGGCCCGAGTCGGGCTCCACGGTGAGCACGTCCTCGGCCTCGCCCTCGCGGCTGACCCATTCGAGCGCTTCGCCGCCGTCGGCGAAGCGCACCCGGTAGGCGCCCTGCTGCTTCAGCACGTCGAGCAGCTTCAGGACCTGCTGCGCCAACTCGGGGCTGGCGATGAACAGGCCGATCTCCGTGTTGTGGGTGTCCGAGCGCGGATCGAAGTTCATCGAGCCCAGGAACAGCGCCCTGCGATCGAAGATCGCCGCCTTCGCGTGCAGCCGGCCGACCTGCGAGCCGAACAGGCCGAGCCGCACGCTGCGCTTGGTGCGTGCCGAGCTCAGCTCGTGGATCTCGACGCCGAGCCGCAGCATGTCGGGCCGGTAGCGCCGGTAGCCGGTCTGGACCAGCGGCTCGTCGGTGGCCGCCAGCGAATTGGTGACGACGCTGATCCGGACCCCGCGCCCGCGGACCTCGCGCATCACCTCCAGCCCCGCCTGGCCCGGGATCAGGTAGGGCGACACCAGCGTGACTTCGGCGCGCGAGCGCCGCATCTGCTCGATCACGTTGTAGCGCACGCTGTCGACGTCGAGCAGCGGCACCCCGCCATAGGAGGCGGTCTTGCCGACYACACGGTCGGGCGAGTCGGCATAGGCCTCGGCCAGGGTCCAGATCAGGCCGAGCCGGGCGCCGTCCTTCAGCTCCGGCCCCAGCGGCGCGTAGCCCAGCACGTCGTTCGGTGCCGGCGGRCGCGGCGCCGCCGTGGTTGCGGGGCCGGTGGCCTGATCGAAGCGCTGCTGCAGCTCCTCGCGCGGCAGCGAGGATGCGACCACGCTGCCGATCGGCCGCACGTAGGGGCTGTTCCAGTACAGGTCGAACAGGCTGCCGAGGCGTTTCACCAGGGCGCCGGCGACGAAGGTGTCGATGTCCAGGAAGTTCGCGCCGGCGGTCTGCGTGAAGTACTGGCTGCCGATGTTGCGCCCGCCTGCCACCGCCATCGCGCCGTCGGCGATGAAGAGCTTGTTGTGCATCCGGCGATTGACGCGGTCGAAGTCGAACAGCGAGCTCGAGAAGCGCTGCAGCAGGCTGCCGCGGCCGGCTGGGAAAGGGTTGAACAGCCGCAGCTCGAGGTTCGGCGTGGCGGCCAGCGCCAGCAGCAGGTCGTCCTCGCCCGAGGTGTAGAGGTCGTCCATCAGGAGCCGCACGCGCACGCCGCGCAGGGCCGCATCGCGCAGGGTGCGCAGGAAGTAGCGGCCGGTGTCGTCGTTCTCGATCTGGTAGTACTGGACGTCGAGCGTGCGCTCGGCGCGGCGCGCGAGCTGCAGCCGCGTGTCGAGCGCGAAGTCGCCGCCGGGCATGAGCCGGAAACCGCTCAGATCCGGATCGGGCGACGAGGCCTTGACGATCCGGCCCAGCGCGGTCGCGCCCGAGGCCGTGATGGCACTCGAGGGCGGGCGCTCGACATCGGCCGGCAGCATCGCGCAGCCGCCGACCAGAAGCACCGCCGCCGCCAATGCCGCACCGAGCCGCCACCCGCGCACCAGCACGCCCTAGAGCGCCTTGCGCAGATTGGCCGGCGCGATGCGCAGCGCCTCGCGGTACTTCGCGACGGTGCGGCGTGCGCATTCGATGCCCTGCTCCTTGAGCATCTCGGAGATCTGGCTGTCGGACAGCGGTTTCTTGAGGTCCTCGGCGCTCACGAACTGCTTGATCAGCGCCCGCACCGCGGTGCTCGAGGCATTGCCGCCGGTCTCGGTGCCGAGCGCCGAGCCGAAGAAGTACTTGAGCTCGAACGTGCCGTAAGGCGTCGCCATGTACTTGGCGGTGGTCACGCGGCTGATGGTCGATTCGTGCAGGCCGAGTTCGTCGGCGATCTCGCGCAGCACCAGCGGGCGCATCRCCAGCTCGCCGTGCACGAAGAAGCTCTTCTGCCGCTCGACGATCGCGTTCGACACCCGCAGGATGGTGTCGAAGCGCTGCTGGATGTTCTTGATGAACCAGCGCGCCTCCTGCAACCGCTGCGAGAGCGCCTGGCTGCCCTCGCCCTTGTGCTGCTTGAGCGCGCCCGCATAGATGTCGTGCACGCGCAGCCGCGGCATGACCTCGGGGTTCAGCATGACGCGGAACTTGATGTTGGTGCTGGTGCCGTTGGCGATGCGCGTGACGATCACGTCCGGCACCACCACGTTGCGCTCGACGTCGACGAAGCGGCGGCCCGGCTTGGGCTCGAGCCGGGCGATCAGCTGCAGGGCGGCGCGCACCTCTTCCTCGTTGCTGCGCGCGAGCGTCGCCAGCCGCTTGAAATCGCGCCGCGCCAGCAGCTCCATCGGCTGCTTGCAGACCGCGATCGCGGTCTGGCGCACCCGCGCCTCGTCGGCACCCTCGCCGGGGTGCGCCAGGGCGCGCAGCTGGATCGTCAGGCACTCGCCGAGGTTGCGGGCGCCGACGCCGACCGGCTCCAGGCTCTGCAGCAGGCCCAGCGCGACCTGGAAGTGATGCACCAGGTCGTCGAACTGGTCGTTGTCGTCGCCGGCCAGGCCCGAGGCCAGGGCCGGCAGCGAATCCTCGAGGTAGCCGTCGTCGTTGAGCGACTCGATCAGGAAGCGCAGCGCGGCGCGGTCGGTCTCGCTGAGCCTCAGGCCCAGCGCCTGCCGATGCAGGAAGGACTGCAGCGACTCGTGGCTGCGCGCCAGTTCGGTGGCGTCGGTGCGTTCGTCGCCGAGGTTGTTGGCGCGCGCGGGCGCATCGCCGCCCCATTCGCTGTCGTCGGGCGCCACGTCGACCGTGCCGTCGCCTTCCCAGTCGGGCTCGGCGTCGGCGGCGTCGAGCGGCGCCGTCTCGGCCTCGGGTGTCGCGACCGCAACCTCGGCGGCAGCGGCCGCGGGACCGGGGGCGTAGTCGCCGTCGCCTTCGGCCTGCCGGTCGTCGTCGCGCACCGGCGCATCGGCGGCGTCCAGCCCGAACTCCTCGCGCGCCGCCTCTTCGGCCGTCCGCTCGAGGAAAGGGTTGTCGTCGAGCATCTGCTCGACTTCCTGGCTCAGCTCGAGGGTGGACAGCTGCAGCAGCCGGATCGATTGCTGCAGTTGCGGCGTCAGCGCCAGATGCTGGGAGACGCGAAGCGAAAGCCCCTGCTTCATCGAGATAAGGCCCCTACATCCGGAAATGTTCGCCCAGGTACACGCGTCGCACCTCGGCGTTGTCGACGATCTCCGAAGGCGTGCCTTGTGCCAGCACATGCCCGTCGCTGATGATGAACGCGTGATCGCAGATGCCAAGCGTCTCGCGTACGTTGTGGTCGGTGATGAGCACGCCGAGGCCGCGCTCCTTCAGGAAGCTGATGATCCGCTGGATCTCGATCACCGCGATCGGGTCGATGCCGGCGAAGGGCTCGTCCAGCAGGATGAAGCGCGGCTGCGTCGCCAGGGCGCGCGCGATCTCGACCCGGCGGCGTTCGCCGCCGGACAGCGACAGCGCCGGTGAATCGCGCAGGTGGTCGACGCGCAGGTCGGCCAGCAGTTCGCCCAGCCGCTCGTCGATGTGCGCCTTGCTGAGCGGCACCATCCGGCCGTGTTCGTCGGGCTCGCTCTGCAGCTCGAGCACTGCGCGCACGTTTTCCTCGACCGTCAACTTGCGGAAGATCGAGGCCTCCTGCGGCAGGTAGCTCAGGCCCATGCGCGCGCGACGGTGGATCGGCATGTGGGCGATCGGCTCGCCGTCGATCCAGATCTCTCCGGCATCGGCCCGCACCAGCCCGACGATCATGTAGAACGAGGTGGTCTTGCCCGCGCCGTTGGGGCCCAGCAGCCCGACCACTTCGCCCTTCTGCACGGCGAGCGACACATCCTTCACGACCGTGCGGCTGCCATAGCTCTTCTGCAGGCTGCGCGCCTCCAGCCGGCTGACCGGCTGGCCATCGCTTCCATTCAACCCGGCGGTTTCGATCACTTCTTGGACTCTCCGCCGAGCGTGGTGGTGGAACGCAGGCTGTTGCCCGGAGCCGGAGCCGGGGTCGCCGCGGGCTTGGCACCGCCGCTGCCGGGCGCCGGGGCGGCCGCCTTGGGCGTCAGGATGACCTTGACGCGGCCGCTCGCCTGTGTCGCCACGCCGGCGTTCGGCGGCAGCGAGGAGCCGTTGACCGTGAAGGTGTCGTTGCTCTGGTCGTAGACGATCAGCGGGCCGCTGCTCTCGTCGCTCACCGTGGCGCCGATCAGGCGCCGCATGACCGCGCGGCGGATGAACTTCACGTTGTCGGCGCGGCTGTCGTACTCGATCACTTCGCCCTCGCCCTCGATCCACTCGTCGGTGCCGGCGTTGCGTTTCTGCTTGAAGTACGCCAATTTGCCGGGTTCGGCCGTGACCACGCCGTACTGGTAGCCCTCGGGGTCCTGGCGAACGTCGATGCGGGTGCCCCGGATCTGGATCGTGCCCTTGTTCACGACCACGTTGCCGGTGAACACGCTGGTCTGCTTGAGGTCGTCATAGCGCATCGCGTCGGCCTCGATGTTCATCGGCTTGCTCCGGTCGGCCTGCTCGGCCTGCGACAACGACGCGCATCCGGCCAGCGCCAGCGCCAGGCAAAGCACGCGACCGAATCGACGAGGAGAAATGGAGGTGAAGGAGAAGGGCGATGTCATAGAGGCACGAAACTTGCTGTGCGATTGTATGCGTCCCGTGGACGCCGCCTCGCGCGGCCTTGACGAAAAAGCCCGCAGAAGCGGGCTTCAATGACGAGATCGTGGCGGCGACGGCAGGCGACAGGCGCCGCCACCCTGCGCGCCACCGGGCCGCTCAACCCTTGCGGGCTTCGGCGATCAGGAAGTCGACCACCTGGAGCGCGCGCTCGAGCGAGCCCGCCGTGTCGCCATCGACGTACCAGCGCCCGGCCACGCCGAGGGCCGGCACGCCGGCCACCTGGTAGTCGGTGGTGAGCTGGGTGGCGCGCTTGGCCTTGCCGACCACCGAGAAGGACTTGAACAGCTCGGCGAACTTCTTCGCATCGAGGCCGGGCTGCTTTTCCACCCAGGCGAGGATCGCGGCGTCGCCAGTCAGGTTCAGGCGCTGCTGGTGGATGGCCTGGAAGACCTTGGGCTGGAATTCGTCGACCTTGCCCATCGCCTCGAGCGCGTAATAGAAGCGTTGCTTGGCCTCCGTGTCGTTGCCGACGAACGGCACCGGGATGCGACGGAAAACGACATAGGGCGGCAACTTCTTGACCCAGGCTTCCACCTGAGGCTCGAAGGCCGCGCAGTGCGGGCAGTTGTAGGAAAAGAACTCGAGCACCTCGACCTTGCCGGCGGGCGCATCGACCGGCGCCGGCTTGCGCAGGACGATGTAGTCGGTGCCGGCCTTGATGGGACGGGCCTGCTGCGCATGCGAGGGCGCAGCCAGCGGAAGAAGCCCCAGCGAAGCGGCGGCCAGCGAAAAATCACGACGTTTCATGTTTCAAATCCTTCTGTACGGCTTGAAAGAGCCCGCGATGCGGGATGGAGTTCCCGGATCGGGCGAACTGGAGACGATGCAGCTTCAACGCTGGACGCGGACCAGGGCCGATTCGAGGCCCCCGCCGTCGAGCCGTTCCTTGAGCTGGTCGGCGTCGTCCTTCTTGTTGAACGGACCGGCACGCACGCGGTAGACGGTGCGGCCGGCCTGCTCGCGCTCGGTCACGCGCGCCTCCACGCCCATCAGCGAAAGCTTCGCGCGCTGCGCATCGGCATCCTCCTGGGTGCGGAAGGCACCGGCCTGGACGAAATACATGAACGGGTCGGTGCTGGTGCCGGTGGCCGCTGCAGCCCCGGTGCCGGAGCGCGCCTTGGCGAAATCACCGATCGGGTCGTTCGAGGGCGGCAGCGCGTTGGCTTCGGCCGGAACCGGCGCGGTGCGCGCCGGCCGCGGCGCGGCCGTCGAGTCGCCGCGCGCACCGGGCG